>DAIQPV010000253.1:0-4931 GCA_036787145.1 Rhodospirillales bacterium | reverse complement strand
CATTTACCTAGGGGAATCAGGCAGTTCATCGATCATCGACAGGCTTTGTCGATTATCGATGCTGCCCTTTGGGGGCGGGTTCGTGGATGCAAAGTTGACGGGTGCGCGTGCCCGGCTTCCGATTATCGACAATGAGGTTCCATTCACTTTCGAGGAACTGTTCTTCTCGCGAACCGATTGGCGCGGCGTCATCCTCGCCGGCAACAGCGTGTTCCAGCGGGTCAGCCTCTACGACTGGGACGAACTCATCCAGAAGCCGCACAACGTCATCCGGCATCCCGACATGCCGAAAGGCGTGTTCTGGCTGCTGTGGGACACGATCAAGAAAGGCGAGCCGATCGGCGCCTACGTCAAGAACCGGGCGAAGGATGGGCGCTACTACTGGGTTTTTGCGATCGTCACGCCGATCGAGGGTGGTTATCTTTCGGTGCGGCTGAAGCCTGGCAGCCCGCTGTTAGCGGTTGTTGCTCAGGAGTACAAATCGCTCCTCGCGACGGTCAGTGACAACAAGGTCGGCGCCAGGATCGGCGCCGACGTTCTGTTGCAGCGGCTCGCCGCACTCGGCTTCGAAGACTACGCCTCCTTCATGGCGGCGGCATTGAGCCAGGAAATCGCGGCACGCAATCAGCGCCTGGGTTTGGAGCCGGATGCCGCGATTGCCTGTTTCGGTGAACTGGTGACGGCCGCGAAATCGCTTCTGCACCAGGCCGAACTGATCTTCGCCGCCTATGCCCGAAGCGAATATGTGCCGATCAACCTGCGGGTTCAGGCGGCCCATCTCGGCCAGTCAGGGGCCGTGATCGATACCATCTCCACCAACTATAACCTGATTTCCAGCGAGATCAGGACCAACATGAACCAGTTCATCGCGTCGGCGGCCAGCGTGCTCAGGACGATCAATGAGGGGCTGTTTCTGCTTGGCACCGCGACAATCCAGCGCGAGGCAGCGGACCTGTTTCGCCAGGAGATGGCGCTGTCGGCCGATCTGAAGGGACAGGACCAGCACCAGGAAATGCGATTTCTGGACAATCAGCGGCAGGCTTATCGGCAGAAGGCCATCGATGGCCTGACCGCGATCAACGAACGCGTCGGCAGCTTCCGCCGGGATTGTGCGGGAATGAAACGGCTCACGGCCGGCCTGGAGGTGACGCGGGTCATGGGCAAGATGGAAAGCGCGCGCCTAACGGTGATCAAGGATGGGCTCAACGAGTTAATCGATGATCTCGAAGCCTTCCAGGCGGCTGTCACGGACGGCCTGAAGGAGATCGATATCAACAACCAGTCGATTCAGAACAACGTCGGGCGATTGGTCGGGATGGTGAACAGCCGCGCCTTGTAAATGCAGATGCCTGAGCCGATCAGGTTGTCTTCAAGGCGGCACGGAGAAAGAGAGCCTTCGAGCCCTTCCAGCGTCAACGACCGATCAGGCGCGGCGCTGGCAGAAAAACCGGAGCGACCAGGCTTTCAAGCTTTTGAATGAGGTCGGGGTCGGACTGGAAATAGGCCAGACGCCAGACGCGCGCTGCGACTGTTTCGGCAAGCTGCCGCAACGCCGCCGTGGGGTATTCAGTCGGAGATTCCGCCAAGCGCTGCATCAGCGAAACCAGTTCTTTGCCGCAGAGATGCACGGGGTGCGACGGATGGCGGCCCTGGCCCGCGAGAGCGACACCCGCGATCATCGCGGATACCAGGCGCACCATGAAGGCGAAAACATCGCCTTCCGGCATATTGCGCAAGCCATTCTCGATTTCCGGCAGGAAGGGGCTTTTGGACATCGTCAGGATTTTCCGCATCAGGCGGATGGGCGCACTGTCGTCCGCCCATCCCAGAGAACCAAGGGGTCGGGTTCGATTAGAACTCGTCCCAGCCACTGCTCGTGTGGCCGTTTGCAACCTTCAGCGAAGCCGGTCGTGCTGCGAAACGTTGCAGTGTGGCTGCCGCTCTTGGCTTGGAGAATGCGGATTCCGCCATCTGACGAAGCCGCTCCGGCTCTCCGCTGGCGACTGCGGAAGCAGTGTTGGTGCGATACCCGGAAACCAGTCCGTTCAGTTGCGCGATGCGGCTGGCCAGAGCATTGGCCGACGCGGCGCTTTCTTCGGCGAGCGCGGCATTCGACTGGGTCATCTCGTCGAGATGGGCGACCGTCTGGCTCATCTCGTCGATGCCGTTCGCCTGCTCGCTGCTGGCCGCCGAAATATCGGCAATCGTCGATGCGACCTTTTTCGACGCACCCACGATCACGGTCAGGGATTCGCCGACCTGACGCACGAGCTTGACCCCATCCGAAACTTCCGTGTTGGAGGACGAGATCAGGTTCGCGATATCCTTGGCGGCCTCGCCGGAGCGCTGGGCCAGGGTGCGGACCTCGCTCGCCACCACGGCAAAGCCCTTGCCGGCGTCACCGGCGCGTGCGGCTTCTACCGCCGCGTTGAGAGCCAGCAGGTTGGTCTGGAAGGCGATGTCGTCGATCACTCGGATAATGTCGGAGATCTTCTGCGAGGTGGCCTCGATACGCGCCATGGCGTTGACTGCCTCGCCCGCGATGTCGCCACCCGATTTCGCGGCATTCATGCCCTCTTCGGCAAGCGTAGCGGACTGCCGGGCGTTCTGCGCGGAGGCCTTGACGCTTGCGGCCAGTTCCTCGGTCGTCGCAGCCGTCTCTTCCAGGCTTGAAGCCTGCTCCTCGGTGCGCTTCGACAGATCGTCGGCGCCCGTGGTGATCTCGCGGGCGGCGGTATCGATATCGCCAGCGGCGACCGCCACTTCGCCGACGATGTCCGCCATGCTCTCGATGAGGGCATTGACCCCCTCGCAGAGCGCCTGATTGGCGACATTGAGCCGTTCGAGGGGGATGCGCCGCGTCAGATCGCGGTTCTTCGCCGCTTCGACGACCTTCGCCACTTCGCCGATCGCGAAGTGCATCTGATCCTCGTTTTCCTTGCTCGCGGTGATGTCGGTCGCGTATTTCACGACTTTCCAAGGATTGCCCAGCGCATCGAGGATAGGATTGTAGCTCGCTTGAATCCAGACGGGGTTTCCGCCCTTGCCAAGTCGCCGATAGCGGCCCTCATCATATTCGCCGCGCCGGAGCTTGTCCCAGAAGGCGGCATAGGCTGGGCTGTTCCGTTCTTCCTCGCTGACGAAGATGCGGTGGTGCTGGCCTGCGATTTCGCTGATGACGTAGCCGGTCACCTTCAGGAAATTGGCGTTGGCGGTCAGAATCTTCCCTGTCAGGTCGAACTCGATCACCGCCTGCCCCTTGTCGATGGCGGCAAGCTGACCTTCCAGATTGGCGATCTCAGACTTTTGCGCCGTGATGTCGGTCGCGAACTTGATGACTTTGGTCGTTCGCCCCGCGCGATCGAGAATCGGCGTGTAGACGGCCTGAAGCCAGAGCCGGCGCCCGCCTTTGCCAATGCGCAGGAATTGCGCCTGCTGAGCTGCGCCGCCAGCCAATTGTCTCCAGAAATCCTGGTAATTCGGGCTGCTCCGCTCCGCCGGATCAACAAACATCACATGATGCTGGCCGACGATTTCGTCGCGGGAATAGCCGACAGCGGTTAGGAACAAATCATTGGCCGCAAGAATCTTGCCGGATGGCTCGAACTCAATCACGGCCTGGGTTCGTCTGATGGCGTCAGCCTCAGCCGAGCCGGAATTAAAGCCTGCGATGTTCAGGATTGACATGATCTGGAGGTCCCCGCGCGCCGAAGCGATCCAGACAATTCTCGTAAAATGATGAACGTTACGTAAAGCCAGAGATGTGCCGCAAGGGTTGCGGAATATCATCGTCGTCATTGCGTCAATGACATTTGGGGCAGGAGAGACGCGAGCATCGGCCGTCGGTCAGCGCCGACGCCTCACCGGACGAGCAGCGTCGAGCGCATCGCCCAGGCTCGCCCAAAACTCCGTGGAATGTCAGTGGTCCTGCCCTCTTTACCGTCGGTCATGGCGGGAGGCTTACAACAGCCACCGCCACACCGGTGCGAGGATCAGCGCGACCGTCAGGACAGCCAAACCTTGTCGGCGCCACCACGGCCAGCGTGCGCGTGCTTCCCGCACCTTCCGGTTCTCGACGGCAATTTGCTGCCAGTGCCCCATCACCGGACAGCCTGACAGGCGGCGGACGCCCTTGCAATATGGGGCTGGGCGCTGCCGCCCAGCGTTCTCCCCTGCCCTTCCCCAGTTCCGTATCGAGCATCCAGGCAGTTGGTGTCTGGTCAGAGGTTCCCCCGGTTCCCGGAGCTGCACCGCGCGGCCAGCACGGTCGGAGTGATGCGCCGAACGCGCCGCCCCGCAAGGCATCCAGCCGTTTCCTGAAGGACATCCTCGGCCGGAGCCTCCTTGCAGGTCGTCTTCTCCGTATCGGCTCAGTGGATCACCCGACCGGCCGCGATTGGCGCAGCCGGAAAAACCAAATCGGGAGAACCCACAATGACCACCAACAACCGCCCCTCGCACACCGTATCGATCGTGGAAGGCGAAGGCGACAACACCACCTGGACCGAAATCGGCGCCATGTGGCCCCATAAAGATGGCAAGGGCTACCAGCTCACCCTGAAGGCCATCCCGGTCACCGGCCGCCTCTCCGTCCGGGTCTGGACCGAAAAGCCCAAGAAGGACCGCAAGCAGGAAGGGGTGGCCTAATGGCCCCCCGCTTCCGGGCGGCGCTGCTGGTGGGCCGCCAGCTGACCACCGAGTTCGAGGCCCGCGACGCCCAGGCCGCCGAGGACATCGCAAGGTTCCTGTTCGAGAACGACCGGGCGTTCTTCCGCACCGACCCCGAGGACATCGTGGATGTGCTGATCGAGGACACGACCGAAGGAGCTGCGTCATGAGCCGCTACCTCCGCCCCCGGCGGCTCGGCCCGGTCCCTGAGTTGGCCGAGACCCCTGCCCTGCCCTCCGGCATCCTGCACGGCGATGGGCAGC
>DAIQPV010000252.1:0-4938 GCA_036787145.1 Rhodospirillales bacterium | reverse complement strand
CTCCTTGGGGAAAACGCCCCACCGCATCCCTTTCCTAAGATAAAGCGGTCAATACCCTTCGACAATTGCAATCTTTTTCAGGTAGGCTTTAAAGCAACGGGCCAAACCCTTTGAAACCCTTAGCAATGATCCTCCATACGCCAGCTTGCGGCTCTTCGCGAGACGACTCGACGAACGTTCTGGGTGACGCCCCCCATCCGCCAGGCGGGAGGATCATCCCCGCGCCGCCGGCGTCCGGGGCGAAATTGCCGGGCGCCATCCACCTGACCGCCTCGCGGCTGTTGTTGCCGCTTTTCTTCGCCGTGGTGCTGATCGTGAGGGCGGCCCCTTCGTTCGCTTTACCGATCGTCTCCGACGTTGCCATCGGCGACCACAAGACGACGACGAAGATCGTTCTGACGCTGAGCGAACCCGTCGCGTTCAAGACATTTACGCTGGCCAACCCCGACCGCGTCGTGATCGACCTGCCCGTGGTCCGCTGGTCGCAGCGACACGAGGCCGCGGCAGCCGACGGTGGGCTCATCACCAAGATCCGGCATGGCCGCCTGACCTCCGAGTCGTCGCGGCTCGTGTTGGACTGTCGCCGCCCCGTAGCCGTCCGCGAGGCCGGCTTGCAGCAGATGCGTGCCGGAACGTATCGCCTCGTTCTCGATATTGCCGAAGGGAGCCTCGCCGGGTCTTTCAAGACCGCCGGCAAGGCCGACCCGACAGAGGCGAGCGAGGCCGCATCGACGCTCAGTGTCGGCGGGGTCGCCATGCAGCCGGTCATCGGCAGCACCGGGCTTACGATCGGCGATATCGGGGAGTCAACGCCCGCCGCCACAGCCGCCGCCCTGGGACGACCGAAGCCGCGTCCCTCGGCACCGCGGGTGGAAATGCCGACGTGGGTTGTGGCTGTCGATCCTGGCCATGGGGGCCAGGATCCGGGCGCGATCTCGCTGAACGGTGCGTACGAGAAGGCTATTACCCTGGCAGCGGCCCGTTCCTTGCGCGACGAATTGAAGAAGCTCGGCCGGTACCGCGTGCTGCTGACCAGGGACCGGGATGTCTTCATCCGGCTGCGCGACCGAATTGCGATCGCGCGTGCGGCCGGCGCCGACCTCTTCGTTTCGCTTCATGCCGATAAGGTCGAGAGACCGGAGGTGCGCGGCCTGTCCGTCTATACGCTCTCCGAGCGCGCGTCCGATGCCGAGGCCGCGGCGCTGGCGGAAAAGGAAAACAGGGTTGATCTGCTGGGCGGCGTCAAGCTCATCGGAGAAACCTCCGACGTCGCCGATATCCTGATCGACCTGGTGCAGCGCGACAATATGAACCAGTCGGCGCAAGTTGCTGCGCTGCTGGTCCGCGAGCTCAGCGCCGAAACCCTACTCCTGCCGAGAACCCACCGGTTCGCCGGCTTCGCCGTACTGAAATCGCCCGATGTCCCCTCGGCGCTCATCGAACTCGGTTACCTGTCGAACCCCACCGACGAGCGCCTGCTGAGGGACGGCAAGCATCGGCGCCGGCTGGCTGGCGCGATCGCGCGCGCCATCGATGGCTACTTCGTGCGATACGAAGCGCGCAATCGCCACTAAAACTTGATTCGCCACACGTTGCCAGCGGCCGATAAACCAAAATTAGTGATCGCCCGTATTTCGCTGTGACGATCTTGTGATTATCTTCGTCCAAAAGGCTTCGGGTAGGGTTGGGGCATGGTTCGCTTCGTCATGGCGCTTGGCAGCGTGCTTTTGCTGCTGGTAGCGCTCCTTGTCGCCGGCGGTGCGTTTCTCTATTTCCGCTATAACCAAGATCTCCCGGACATTCAGCAGCTCGCCACCTACGAGCCGCCGGTCACGACACGCGTTTATGCGGGCGACGGCCGCCTGCTCGCCGAATACGCCGCCGAGAAAAGAGTGTTCGTGCCGATCGGCTCGATTCCGCCACGCGTCATCAGCGCCTTCCTCTCGGCCGAGGACAAAAATTTCTACGATCACCCCGGCATCGATACCAATGGCGTGCTGCGCGCCATCGCGACGAACATCGGCAACTTCGGCAGCGACCGCCGGCTCGTCGGTGCTTCGACCATCCCTCAGCAGGTTGCAAAGAACTTTCTGCTCACCAGCGACGTAACAATCGATAGAAAAATAAAGGAAGCTATTCTTGCCTTTCGGATGAACAAGGCACTGAGCAAAGATAGAATTCTGGAGCTTTATCTTAATGAAATCTATCTTGGCAGCGGCTCTTATGGCGTAGCAGCGGCTGCATTGAACTACTTCGACAAGAGTCTGGAAGACTTGACTCTTGAGGAGGCTGCGACGCTGGCCTCGTTGCCTAAGGCGCCCAACAATTATGATCCCATCCGCCAACCGGCGGCAGCGAAGGCGCGGCGGGACTGGGTCATCGGCCGCATGCTCGAAGATGGCGCCGTCACACAGGAGGAAGCGGACAGGGCACGAGACGCTCCACTGGTGACGCGTCGCCGGCAACTCGCCGAGCCTGTCCACGCCGATTACTTCGCCGAGGAAGTGCGCCGTGACCTGATCCGCCGGTACGGCGAAACGGCCCTCTATAAGGGTGGTTTGGTGGTTCATGCGACGATCGATCCTCGCATGCAGGAAATCGCCGATGCGGCCCTTCGCCGGGGCCTGGAATCATTCGACCGGCGGCAGGGCTGGAGGGGGCCTGTCGCGCGCGTCGCCCTTGAGCTGGACGGCAAGTCGAAGGGCGTGCCGGAGGATTGGGCTGCGCAACTCGCCGCGATCACCCCACCGCCAGGGCTTGGCGACTGGCGCCTGGCCCTGATCCTTCAGAACGGCGATGGCGATGCCAGGATTGGCTTCGCCGATGGCCAGATCGGACGCATTCCCGCGGCCGAAATGCGCTGGCTCCGTCAGGGGTCGAAGGCGGCGCACGCAGGAGATGTCATCGTCGTCTCCGACGCCGGGAAGACCGGCTGGGCGCCTCGGCAGATTCCCCTCATCGAGGGAGCGCTGGTGGCCATCGACCCGCACACCGGCCGCGTGCTGGCGCTTAGCGGCGGCTGGGACTATCAGCAGAGCCAGTTCAATCGGGCGACACAAGCGTTTCGCCAGCCTGGCTCGGCGTTCAAACCCATCGTCTATCTGTGCGCGATGGAGCAGGGATACACGCCCTCCTCCATCATCCGGGACGCCCCCTTGACGGTGAGCCAGGGTGGCGGCCTTCCGGCGTGGCGCCCGATGAACTACTCGGACCGGTTCTACGGGCCGACGACGCTGCGCGTCGGCCTGGAGCAGTCCCGCAACGTCGTCGCGGCGCGACTCGCCCTGGACGTCGGCATGGACAAGGTGGCCGATTGCGCCAATCGCATGGGCGTTTTCGACAACATGCCGCGTTACCCCGCCTATTCGCTGGGGGCCGGCGAGACAACGCTGCTTCGACTGACGAACGCGTATGCGATGATCGATAACGGCGGACGGCGCCTTGACGCCACACTCATCGACCGGGTTCAGGATCGCTACGGCGTCGTCGTCTATCGACACGACGAGCGCGCGTGCCTCGGCTGTGCCGACGTTCCCTGGGAGGGCCAGTCGGCTCCCGACCCGATCGATCTGCGCCACGGTGTCACCGACCCGGAGAGTGCCTTTCAGGTGGTGTCGATGATGGAGGGGGTCATTACCCGCGGAACCGGCCAGAGGGCGCAGATCGAGGGCCGCCCGATGGCCGGCAAGACCGGCACGAGCAACGACGCCCGCGACGTGTGGTTCGTGGGGTTTGCTCCGGACCTGGTGGCGGGCGTCTTCATCGGATACGACGATCCGGCCTCGCTCGGAGACCACGCGGCCGGGGGCATCATCGCGGCGCCGATTTTTGCGGATTTTATGGAGAAGGCTTTGCAGAATTCGCCGGCGGTCCCGTTCCGGACCCCGCCGGGCGTGCGCTTGGTGCGGGTTGACGCCGCGACGGGGCGCCCTGCCGGTGCCAACAATCCCCGCGTTATTCTGGAGGCCTTCAAGCCTGGGACGGCCCCTTTTTCCGGGACCGATGCTGCCGGGCGATCAGGTTCCCAAGGGGAGGCGAGTCGCAGCCGCTCCGCTCCCGCACCCGACATCGGCACCGGCGGCCTCTACTGACCGACCGGAAACGGATTCCAGGCGAGTTTGCCTGGAATCCCGATCAGCGAGCGGAACCAGGGCCTATCCGGAAAACACTCCGGGAAGTCTCCGCGAAACGGCTCAAAGCCCCGTTGCACCCCTGCAAAGCCCCTCATATATAACGCGCCGAGACAAAGATCGGGGCAAATCTGATCGCAACGACCACCAGGGGGTCCTTCGCGGCGCCAGGCTGGGTCGCGCGGACCTGCCGCAAGATGAGGTGACTGGAATGAGCAAGGTTATTGGCATTGACCTCGGCACCACGAATTCGTGCGTGGCGGTGATGGAAGGCAAGGACGTCCGCGTCATCGAGAACACGGAGGGCGCGCGAACGACACCCTCGATCGTGGCTTTCACCGACGCCGGCGAACGGCTGGTCGGCCAACCGGCCAAGCGGCAGGCGGTCACCAATCCCGAGAACACGCTTTTCGCGATCAAGAGGCTGATCGGCCGGCGCTATAACGACCCGGTCACCGAGAAGGACAAGGGCATGGTGCCCTACCGCATCGTCGACGGCTCCGGCGGCGATGCCTGGGTCGAAGCCCAGGGCAAGAAGTACAGCCCCAGCCAGGTTTCCGCCTTCATCCTGCAGAAGATGAAGGAAACCGCCGAAAACTTCCTTGGCGAGGAAGTCAAGCAGGCGGTCATTACCGTCCCTGCCTATTTCAACGACAGCCAGCGCCAGGCGACCAAGGATGCCGGCAAGATCGCCGGCCTTGAGGTGCTGCGCATCATCAACGAGCCCACCGCCGCGGCCCTGGCCTACGGGCTGGAGAAGAAAGGTGCGGGGACGATCGCCGTCTACGACCTCGGCGGCGGTACTTTC
>DAIQPV010000251.1:0-4945 GCA_036787145.1 Rhodospirillales bacterium | reverse complement strand
CGTTCCGCCGCCTGCGCTGCCAGCCGTCCGATTTTGGCACGGATACGGGGACTTAAGGCGGGTGATGGCGCTTCTTCCAGGACCTTCTGGTGGCGGCGCTGCAAGGAGCAGTCGCGCTCGCCCAGATGCACCACGTTGCCGTGATGATCGGCGAGGATCTGCACCTCGATGTGGCGTGGCCGGGCAAGGTACTTTTCCAGATAAAGTTCGCCATTGCCGAACGCCGCCGTGGCTTCCGCGCGCGCCAAGGCCATCTGTGGGCCGAGTTCGTCCGGCGCGCGGGCAACTTTCATGCCGCGCCCACCCCCGCCCGCCGCCGCTTTGATCAGCACCGGGTATCCCACCGTCTCGGCGACCGAAAGCGCCTGCTCTACGTTGCCCACGGGGCCGTCGGAGCCCGGCACCACCGGTATGCCCGCTTCCTTGCAGGCGCGCTTGGCGGCAACCTTGTCGCCCATCAGGCGAATATGTTCGGGCGACGGACCGACGAAAGCGATGCCGTGGTCCTCTACCATTGCAGCGAAGTCGGCGTTCTCCGAAAGAAAGCCATAACCCGGATGGATTGCCTCGGCATTGCAGATCGTCGCCGCCGTCAGGATCGCCACCTGATTGAGATAGCTTTCCGAGGCCGGCGGCGGCCCGATGCAGATCGACTCGTCGGCGAGGCGAACATGCATGGCGTTGGCATCGGCGGTGGAATGCACAGCCACCGAGCGAATGCCCATGTCGCGGCAGGCTCTCAGGATGCGAAGGGCGATCTCGCCGCGATTGGCGATGAGGATCTTCTGGAACACCGCGTTCGCCTGCGCAGACTCAAACGATCACCAGCAGCGGCTCGCCGTACTCGACGGGCGTTCCGCTGACGGCAAAAATCCGCTCGATGCGCCCCGCGCAATGGGCCTTGATCGGATTGAACACCTTCATCGCCTCGATCAACAGAACGGTGTCGCCGATCGCCACCGCATCGCCGAGCTTGACAAACGGTGGGGCTGTCGGCTCCGGCGAAACATAGACGACCCCGACCATCGGAGACTTCAGCACGCCGGGATGGTCAGCCAGCACCTCCGCTTCGGTCTTTGCCGCACCGTCGCTGTCGCCGGCAACAGGTTGGGCAACGGCGGAAGGGGCCACCACGGGCGGCAGCCCCGGCGGGGCCACCGCGACGGCCGGAGTGCGGGCCAACCGCACCCGCCAGTCATCCCCCTCGCACTCGATCTCGGTCAACCCCGCCGACGACAGAACATCGGCAAGCTGGCGAACGATCTCCACGTCGATGGCGCCACGCTTCTTCGCTGCGGTCATGCTTCTGAACCCGCGGGCTGGTCGTCCTGCGGGGCTTCGCCGATCAGGCGCGCCGCCGCCTCCAGTGCCAACTCATAACCGAAGCCACCGAAGCCGCAAACAATCCCTTTTGCCACGCCGGAAACATAGGAGTGGTGGCGGAAGGATTCCCTGCGGAAGATGTTCGAAAGATGCACTTCGATCACCGGCACGTCGAGGGCCGCCAGGGCGTCGAGAATGGCGATCGAGGTGTGTGAAAACGCAGCAGCGTTAACCAATACAGCGCCGTAGGTTCCCCGCGCCCGCTGGATCCACTCGACGAGTTCGCCCTCGTGGTTGCTCTGGCGGAAGTCGACGCCGAGGCCGAGAGCGGCACCCCGTCCGATGCAGGCAGCCTCGATGTCGGCGAGCGTCGCCGATCCGTACACCGCGGGTTCGCGGGTGCCCAGCAGATTGAGGTTGGGGCCGTTGAGAATCAGGACCTTCGCAGCCATCGCGCCCGTCTCAAGAAACCCGGGGGTTATACCACTGAAGCGACCTTGTGTAACACAGCCGCAGGAATATGTTATCAGCCTGGACCGCCGGCATCAGCGCCGCGCGCATGCTCATCAACCAAGCGGGACTGCTCGTCGCCATGCAGGTTACGATCAACGGCGAAGCCAAGACCTTTGCACAACCTTTGACCGTGGCGGACTTGCTGGCCGATTGCGGGCTTGACGCTCGCAAGGTGGCGGTCGAGCGCAACCTCGAAATCGTGCCGCGCTCCGGCTACGCGCGGGCTCTGGTGGAAGACGGCGACCGCATCGAGATCGTGCACTTCATCGGCGGCGGCGCACCCGATAGCACCCTTGCCCACGACGATCCGCTGGTCGTGGCCGGGACGGCCTACCAGTCGCGGCTGCTGGTCGGCACCGGCAAGTACAAGGATTTCGCTGAGACCGCCCGCGCCATCGAGGCTTCGGGAGCGGAGATCGTCACCGTTGCGGTCCGGCGGGTCAACGTCACCGATCGCAACCAGCCGATGCTGGTCGATTTCGTCGATCCCAAGCGCTACACCTACCTGCCTAACACCGCCGGCTGCTACACCGCTCAGGACGCGGTGCGCACGCTGCGGCTGGCGCGCGAGGCAGGCGGCTGGGACCTGGTCAAGCTCGAGGTGCTTGGCGACCAGAAGACGCTCTATCCCAACATGATTGAGACCCTGGCCGCGGCCGAGACGCTGATCGGTGAAGGCTTCAAGGTCATGGTCTATTGCTCGGATGATCCGATCCTGGCGAAGCGCCTGGAGGATCTCGGCTGCGTTGCGATCATGCCGCTGGCGGCACCCATCGGCTCCGGTCTTGGCGTGCAGAACCCGGTCGGCATCCGGCTGATCGTCGAGCAGAGCAGGGTCCCGGTCCTGGTCGATGCCGGAGTCGGCACCGCCTCGGACGCGGCGGTGGCGATGGAGCTGGGCTGCGACGGCGTGCTGATGAACACCGCGATCGCCGAGGCCAAGGATCCGATCCGCATGGCGCGCGCAATGAAGCTCGCGGTGGAAGCCGGCCGCCTCGCGTATCTCGCCGGCCGCATGCCAAAGAAGCGCTACGCCGACCCGTCCTCGCCGCTGGCAGGATTGATCTGAGGCGCCTCGCTTCCTCGTCTCTCAAAGCGCGGGTACCTCGCACACCCTCACCCCGACGGGGGTTCCCGCGCGGCGTCGGAGTGATCAAACCCTCGCCCGCAAGCGGGAGAGGGAGGGGCCCGGCGCGCAGCGATAGGAGGATAAGGGACGCCGCTCCGTTTCGCCCGTCCGGCTCACGTCTCCGCCCGGTAGATCTCGCTGCCGCCTTCGCGGAACTTCTCGCTCATCTCCGCCATTGCCGAACGCGGCCGCAGATTGTATATACATATCATAAATACATTTCGGGAGGAATAAACGTGTCCAGAAGTGCGGCCAGGCCAGCTCCTCACAATAGGTTTCGTAAATGGATTCAGTCGAATGGGACGAGGAGAAAAACCTCGCAAACATCGCCAAACACGGAGTGAGTTTCGAAGCGGCGATCGGCATCTTCGACGGCCCGACAGCCGAGGCTGCGGATGATCGATTCGATTACGGCGAATGCAGGATGGTTTCGGTCGGCATCGCCCAGGGTCGCGTTCTCGTGGTCGTCTCGACGATGCGCGGAGAGACGCGCCGCATCATATCGGCGAGGATAGCGAGTCGAAATGAGCGACAGGCATATCACCAGAAAACAGGCGCTGGCGGCGGCTGAGGCCGACTGGCGGCACGCGGACAGCCTCACCGATGCCGACATCGAGCGCGCGGTTGCGGACGATCCCGATGCGGCGCCTCTCCTGGACGATGCATGGTTCGAATCGGCGGAGGTCGTCCTGCCGGAGCGCAAGCAGATTATCAGCATCCGCCTGGACAAGGACGTCCTTGATTATTTCCGGGCGACCGGGCGGCCGTATCAAACGCAGATCAACGCCGTGCTGAAGGCGTATGTTCAAGCGAAAACCAAGGCGGGTTGATCTCCACTTCACCCATCGCAGTGGGTTGGTAGCTGCGACAAGCGAAAACTAAGGCGGATTACCGCGACGCCTCCCGCCGCCCTCACCCCGACCCTCTCCCGCAAGCGGGAGAGGGAGGTTCTTGCGCGGGCGTCGGAGGGAACAAACCCTCGCCCGCTTGCGGGAGAGGGAGGGGCCCGGCGCGAAGCGATGGGAGGGTGAGGGGAGCCGAGCCGCTCCCCCTCGCCCGCCTATTCCGCCGCCCGGTAGATCTCGCCGCCGCCTTCGCGGAACTTCTCGCTCATCTCCGCCATCCCGGAGGCAGCCAGGTCGCGCACCTCCTGGGTGAGCTTCATCGAGCAGAACTTCGGGCCGCACATTGAGCAGAAATGCGCCAGCTTGGCGCCCTCCGCCGGCAGGGTCGCGTCGTGGTAGGCGATCGCGGTGTCGGCATCCAGCGCCAGGTGGAACTGGTCGCGCCAGCGGAACTCGAAGCGCGCGCGCGACAGCGCGTCGTCGTGCGCCCGGGCGCTCGGCAGCCCCTTGGCCAGATCGGCCGCGTGCGCGGCGATCTTATACGCGATGACGCCGGCCTTGACGTCGTCGCGGTCGGGCAGGCCCAGATGCTCCTTTGGCGTGACGTAGCAGAGCATCGCGGTGCCGAACCAGCCGATCATCGCCGCCCCGATGGCGCTGGTGATGTGGTCGTAGCCGGGAGCAACGTCGGTGACCAGCGGGCCCAGGGTGTAGAACGGCGCCTCGCCACAAACCGCGAGCTGCTTGTCCATGTTGGCCTTGATCTTGTGCATCGGCACGTGGCCGGGGCCCTCGATCATCACCTGCACGTCGTGCTTCCAGGCGATTTGCGTCAGTTCGCCCAGCGTCTCAAGCTCGGCGAACTGTGCGGCGTCGTTGGCATCGGCAATTGATCCCGGCCGCAGGCCGTCGCCCAGCGAGAAGCTCACGTCGTAGGCGCGCATGATCTCGCAGATCTCTTCGAAGCGGGTGTAGAGGAAGTTCTCCCTGTGGTGGGCCAGGCACCACTTGGCGAGGATCGAGCCGCCGCGCGAGACGATCCCCGTCACGCGCTTCGCGGTCAGCGGAATATAGGGGAGCCGCACGCCGGCGTGGATGGTGAAGTAGTCGACGCCCTGCTCCGCCTGCTCGATCA
>DAIQPV010000250.1:0-4975 GCA_036787145.1 Rhodospirillales bacterium | reverse complement strand
CCGATCTGAAGGGCCAGCGTCTCGGCTGGAAGCTGATGGACAAAATCATTCGCTATTCGAAGTCCCGCGGCACCCGCCGCATCGTCGGCCTGGTGCTGTCGGACAACCGCAAGATGCTCGGCCTGATCCAGCGTCTCGGATTCACCAGCCGGCGCGTGCCGGACGACGACGTAATGGAGGTCGAACTGGACCTGGCTTCCGGAGCGCCTGCGACCCCGTTGTCGATCACCGAGCAGACATGACGCCGGGCTCCGCCCCGTCTCCCGATCCGCCAGAGACATCACTGCAGGCCGGCCAGCCGCAGCGCTGCGCCTTCCACTCCCGAAGCGATCGCCCGGTCGAACGTGGTATCGTCGCTGCGCCAGGAGCCTTGCACTTCGGCCGATTGCAGCGTCCAACCGGTGTTCCACATCCCATCGTCCCGCATCGTCATTGCGCCGTAGAGAGAAGCGACCGCCCCGTATGCATCCTTCAACTGCCGGGTCTCGCCACCGTCCGGAGCCTGGCCCTCCCCTCTACCGGCCTCTGCTTCTGCCACGACGTTGCTCCGCGGCAACGCCACCGGAATGCCGCGCCGCCGCCCGATGGCAGCCAGAGTCTCCCGCTGTCCCCAGCCGCGCGCCCCGTCCTCGGCGAGGAGATAACGGCCGACGCTGTCGCGCACGACGAGCAGGACCAGCACCCGCGGCCGGTCCGCCGGCCACGGCCGCGCGCCAAGTTCCGCGAGCAGCCGGTTCACGGCAACCGGATTAAAGTCAACCCTCAGGAAATAGCTGCGCTCGCGCGTGCCCTGCTCATCCATGAGCTTCTTTTTTGCCAGCCGGTCCTCGTACTCGAATCGGTCAACGAAGCTTCCGGCCTCCTGTAGCGCCGAAGTGAGGCGCGGGTCGCCGGGCAATCGGGCGTCGCCCGACACCTTGACCACAGCCTCGGCCAGAGCCTCCCGAAAGCCGCGCTCCCGCTCCTCAAGGTTCTCCTGCCCGGTGACAATCGCTTCGCCTCTGTACAGATCCGGAACGACGTCCGCATGAGCGGTGCCGAGCACCACGCAAACAAGAAATCCAGCCAGAGCTCGCATGGCTTGAATATGGCCGTTTCGGCGGCAGATCCGCCAGCAGCGCGACCGCGGGCAGGGCCGCGAAGGCCTAAGCCGCGGCCATCAGCTGCGCCTTCCGGTCCGCCAGCTTCCTGCCAAGCGCGGTCAGATCCATCGCGCTCTCGCGGCATTCTACAAAAAGTTCGTTTTCCTCTTCCGCCACATGGTGTTTGACATATTCACCGAGGACTTTGACGGTGGCGTCGAAGAGCGGAGCCCCGGTGTCCATCGCCTCGATTTGTGCGATCAGATGCTTGGCGCTGGCATGTTCAACGTCGGCCTCGTCAAGCAAATCTTCATCTACATCGGCATCGCGGGCCGCCGGGTAGAAAATATCCTCTTCGATCTGGGCATGAATCGTCAGTGCTCGGCAGATCTCGCGAGCCAGTTTTTCTTTTTTTCGATCGTCGTCCGTCTTGTCGAACTCATCGAACCATTCTTTCACCTGCTTATGATCGCTCTTCAGAAATTTAATGGCGTCTTCCGGCTTGGCCGCGCTCCGTGTTGCTTTCCGTGAGTGGCGCCCGCCCACTTTTGCCTTGGCACGGGTGCCGGACGTTTTTCCCGAATCCGAAGATGCTGATGCTTGTGCTACCATTTCAGTCCTCCTGAAGCGAACCGCGCGAGTGTCTGGTGCGTCCTCGGAGCGTCGTCTTCCTCGATACTCCGTCGTACCGATTGGCGCCGTTACGCTTGCCCCAGGGAACGCTACCGAACCGGCCCGAGTTCCGCCTCCCGGTTCTGGGAGGCGACACTCCGGAGCGTGCGAGAGAAACATTTGCAAAAAGCGTCATCGACGGGAAGGATGGCGCATTCCCTGTGAGTCTTCCCGAGCGATCTCATGCCCCGTCGTAAGTCACTGTCGGACCGTCTTAGCACTTTCGGCGCACACGCGGCGGAGCTTCCCGACGTAGACGAACTTCTCGCGATCGCCTGCAAGGAGGTCGCCGATGCGGTCGCGGTCTCGCATGTCAAGATCCTCGAATACATCGAGGCCGAGCGCGAACTGCTCGTCCGGGCTGGCGTCGGCTGGCGGGACGGGATCGTTGGCAAGATCAAGATCGCCGCAGGGCTGGAATCGGCAGCCGGCTTCACCCTGCAGACCGGGAAGCCTACCCTGGCAAATGATCTCGGCACTGAAGACCGCTTTCGGATACCGAAGTTCCTGAAGGATCATGGAGTGAAAAGTGCCGTCAATGTTTTGATTAAAAGCGGCGACTTTACCTTCGGCGTCATGGAAGCAGACAGTGTCAGGTCAGGTTATTTTACATCGTCTGATATCGATATCCTTCAGGGTTTTGCAAATATTCTGGCACTTGTCGTGGCGCAGAATAAGCTGGCCGTAGCTAATTTTACCCTGACGAAGAAACTCGAGCTGTCCTTACGCGAGCTGGCACATCGCACAAAAAACAACAATCAGATGTTGTTATCCATGCTCAATCTTCAAAAGAAAAACGCCAAAATGCTGGAAGTGACACATGCGCTCAATGACGTTACCAACAGAATTCTGGTGATGACCTCGATTGATGACTTCCTAAACCCATCAGATGAGCTGGATTTGATTGATGTACCGTCCTACGCCGGAGCAATCTGCGGTAGGATTTTTTCCCAATTGTCCGATTCGTCGAATCGGGTGCGCATTGTCACCGAATTCCAGGATGGATATCTTCATCGGGACCAGGCTCAGAGCGTTGGGATCATCATCAACGAGTTCGTAACCAACAGTTTTAAGTATGCCTTTAAGGACGGCGGAACGCTCTCCGCAAAGATTACCTTTGACGATGACAACGCGGTACTCTTGTTGGCGGACGATGGGCCGGGGATCGGCGACGATGTCTCCCCGGGATTGGGCACGCAGATCATCGAGGCCGTGGCAAGTCAGCTCGGCGGCGGGGCGCAGTGGTCAAAGGGAAAAGGCACCCGCCTTCGCATCAGTTTTCCGCGTGTCTCCCGGCGATCGGCCTGAAAGCGGGGGGAAGTCAGCGGATCCGTCGGCTGGGGAACGAAGGAAATGCCCGATTTTTCCTATGAGGCGGCGGCAGGTTGCGACGTGATCTGCGGTGTGGACGAAGTCGGCCGGGGCCCCTGGGCGGGGCCGGTGCTGGCCGCCGCCGTCGTGTTCGACCGACCCCGTCTGCCGGCTCCCCTGGCCGCCCGCATCGACGACTCGAAAAAGCTGACCCGCGCGAATCGCGAAGCTGTCGCGGCGGAGCTTCCCGCTTACGCCCGCATCGGCATCGGCATCGCCGAAGTCACGGAGATCCAAAAGCTCAACATCTACTGGGCCTCCCTGCAGGCGATGCTCCGCGCCGTGCAGGCCTTGGGCGCCTGCCCGGAGCTGGCGCTCGTCGACGGCAACGCCAAGCCGCCGCTCACCTGCCCGGTTCGCTGCATCGTCGGCGGCGACGCCCTGTCGCTCTCCATCGCCGCCGCCTCCATCATCGCCAAGGTCACGCGTGACGGCATGATGCGGGTGCTGGCGCACGAATACCCGGGCTATGGCTTCGAGCAGCACAAGGGCTACGGCACCGCCGGCCACCGCGCAGCCTTGAAGGCGCTGGGGCCGACTCCCCACCACCGGATGGGCTTCCCTTCCGTGCAGGCGGTTCTGGCGCAGCTCTCGCTTGCCTTCCCGGTGCTGGAAGTGAGTCCTCCCGGCCACACTTGACGCGGAGTCCCGGCTCGCGCATTCTGCCCGGTATGGTTGAATCATCTCCATTCGAGCCAAACCGGATCCTGCTGGGCGACTGCATCGAGATCATGGCCAGGCTTCCCGCCGGCAGTATCGACGCCGTTTTTGCGGATCCCCCCTATAATCTGCAGCTGGAGGGCGAGCTGCATCGTCCCAACAACAGTCGCGTCGACGGCGTGGACGAAAGCTGGGACCGGTTCGACGATCTCGCCGCCTACGACCGGTTCACCCGCGACTGGCTCGCGGCGGCGCGGCGCGTGCTGAAGCCGGACGGGACCCTCTGGGTGATCGGCTCCTACCACAACATCTTCCGGGTGGGATCGATCCTGCAGGATCTCGGCTACTGGATCCTCAACGACGTGGTCTGGCGCAAGACCAACCCGATGCCGAACTTTCGCGGCCGTCGGTTCGCCAATGCGCACGAGACGCTGATCTGGGCCGCCCGCGACCGCGACGCCCGGCATCGCTTCAATCACTGGGCAATGAAAAACCTGAACGACGACCTGCAGATGCGCTCGGACTGGCTGCTGCCGGTGTGCGGCGGCGGCGAGCGGCTGAAAGTCGATGGCCGCAAAGCGCATCCGACCCAGAAGCCGGAGGCGCTGCTCCATCGCGTGCTGCTGGCTTCGACCGTCCCGGGTGACCTTGTGCTCGACCCGTTCTTCGGCACCGGCACCACCGGCGCTGTCGCGCTGAAGCTCGGCCGGCGTTTTCTGGGCATCGAGCGCGATGCCGCCTATGCCGAGCTTGCGCGCGCGCGCGTCACCGCGATCTCCGGTCCGGAAGACCCCGCACTGGTGGCGACCCGCGCCGCCCGCGACGAGCCGCGCATTCCGTTTGGCTGGCTGGTCGAGCGCGGCTGGCTCCGGCCCGGCGACGTGCTGTTCGATCAGCGCAAGCGCTGGACGGCGAAGGTTGCGGCGGACGGCTCGATCGTGGCCGCCGACATTCGCGGCTCGATCCATCAGGTCGCGGCACAGGTGCAGAACCTTCCCGCCTGCAACGGCTGGCAGTTCTGGTACGCCCACGTCAAGGGCCGGCCAGTGCCGATCGACTGGTTCCGCCAAAAGCTTCGCGCGGAGCTGAACTAGCCGCTTCTGCGTCCGGGAAATCGGACCGCGCACCGGGCGCGACGGCCCAATGCCCGCCCGCAGGCTGATGACGCCGGCGTGCTGCGCCGCGAGGCG
>DAIQPV010000249.1:0-5013 GCA_036787145.1 Rhodospirillales bacterium | reverse complement strand
CCTGGCGCGAGCAAGTCGGGCAGTCGCGGGATGATTTGCCGATAAGCCGCCAGGCCGTCGGCACCCGCCCGCAGCGCCAGCGCCGGCTCGAAATCGCGCACGCCGACCTCAAGAGCGGCCCATTCGGCGTCGGAAACGTAAGGAGGGTTGGTGACGATGAGATCGAAACGGCCGGTAAGCGCTTCCGCCCAATCGCCCCGGGCAAACGTCGCCCGGGCGTCCAGCCCCAGCCTCCGCGCGTTGCTCCGGGCGGCATCGAGCGCGTCCGGGGCGATATCGACACCCAATCCCCAGGCGGTGGGCAGTTCGGTGAGCAGAGCGAGCAGAAGGCAGCCGCTCCCGGTGCCGAGATCGAGAAGGCGCAGGCCGGGGCGATCGCCGAGCCGCGACAGCGCCATCTCGACCAGCGTCTCGCTATCAGGCCGCGGCACCAGTGTATGCTCGTTCACCGCCAGCGTCAGGCTCCAGAACTCGCGGCTGCCCAGAATGTAGGCGAGTGGTTCTCCTCGCCGACGCCGGCAGACGTTGGCGTCCAGCGCGGCCATCTGGGATTTGGTCATTGGCCTTTCGGGGTGACCCACGATCACCGCCATATCGCATCCCAGGATGTCGGCCAGCATCAGACGAGCCTCCAGACCGGCGTGGTCGATGGCGGCATCGGCAAGGCGCCGCCGCACCGCCGCCAGCACTGTGCCGACGCTTGCAGGGTCCGTCATACGGCCTCGGCCAGGCGATTCGCCTGGTCGTCGGCGATCAGCGCATCGGCGAGTTCGTCCAGTTCGCCGTTCAGCACCCGGTCCAGCTTGTGCAGGGTCAGGTTGACCCGGTGATCGGTCACCCGCGTCTGCGGGAAGTTGTAGGTGCGGATGCGCTCCGAGCGGTCGCCGGACCCGACCTGGCTCTTGCGGTGGGCGGCCCGCTCCGCGGCGACGCGCGAGCGCTCCAGGTCGTAAAGGCGGGCACGGAGAATCTTCATCGCCTTGGCGCGGTTCTTGTGCTGGGATTTTTCGTCCTGCTGGCTGACGACAATGCCGGTGGGGATGTGCGTAATGCGGACTGCGCTGTCGGTGGTATTGACGGACTGTCCGCCGGGCCCGCTCGATCGAAAGACGTCGATCCGCAGATCCTTCTCATCGATCTGCACGTCCACGTCCTCCGCCTCCGGCAGGACGGCGACCGTCGCCGCCGACGTATGGATGCGGCCGCTCGCCTCGGTTTCGGGCACGCGTTGCACCCGGTGCACGCCGGATTCGAACTTCAGGCGCGCGAACACGCCCTGGCCGGCGATGCCGGCCGTCGCCTCCTTGAAGCCGCCGATGCCGGTTTCGCTGATCGACATCACCTCGAATCGCCAGCCCCGCAATTCGGCATAGCGCTGATACATCCGGAACAGGTCGGCCGCGAACAGCGCCGCCTCCTCGCCCCCGGTCCCGGCGCGCACCTCCAGGATGGCGTTCTTCTCGTCCGCCGCGTCCTTCGGCAGAAGCAGCAGTTGCAGCCGCTCCTGCAACTCGGGCAGCCGCCGCTTGAGCGCCAGCAGCTCTTCGCGCGCAAGGTCGCGCATCTCGGCGTCGGTATCCCCGTCCGCGACCAGCACCTCCATCTCGGCCACCTCGGTCTTCGCCCGCTGAATCTGGCCGATCGCGTCGACCACAGGCGACAGGTCGGCATATTCCTTCGACAGGCGCGCGAACTCGGCGGGAGGAAGCGCCTCGGCACCAGCGAGGAGTTCGCTCAGTTCCGCATAGCGGCCCATCACTCGCTGCAGCTTGTCGTCCATGCTCATCGTTTGCCTTCGTCACTTTCGTCGGCGACAGTAAACAGTTGCACCAGAAATTCACCGATCCGCGTCACTTCGTCGTCATCCTGATCCCCCCTCCCGGCAAGCTCGCGCAGCCGGCGCATCGGATCGTGCAGCAGGCGGTTGACCAGCAGCCGCGTTGCCTTGTCGGCGTCGCCCCGGGCGTCGGCAAGGGCGCGAATGCGCTCGCTTTCGAAGCGATCCCGCAGTCTGAGCAGGGCCGGTACCGCCGCCCGCTCCGCCTGTTGCCGCAGAAAGGCGGCGACCTCTTCCTCGACGATCCTGCGCGCCTGGCTGACCGCCTCGAGCCGCGCCTTTCGCCCGTCGCGTGCAACCCGTTCCAGATCGTCCAGGGTGTAAAGGAAGACGCCATCCAGACGATCGACGAGCGGGTCGACATCGCCGGGAAGCGCGGTGTCGATCATCACGATCGGCCGGTTGCGCCGCCGCCGCAGCGCCAGCCGCGTCATCTCCACGGTGACGGTCGGCGTCCGTCCGCCGAGGCAGCCGATGATAATATCGGCGCGCGGAACGGCTTCGGCCAGATCCTCGATCGCGACGAGATGGCAGTCGAGCACGCGCGCGGCGAGTTCGGCGCGCGCGAGGCGGGTGTCGGTCACGACGATCCGCGACAAGCCCGCCCCGCGCAGGCCACCCGCCAGCAGTTCGCCCAGCTCGCCGGTGCCGATCATCAAGGCGGAGCAGCGGTCCAGGTCGCCATGGACGGCGCGCGCCAGCTCGACCACCGCGGCCACCACGGAGACCGGGCCCTCGCCGATCGTGGTTTCTGTCCGCACCCGTTTCGCCGAAGCGATGGCCGCCTGCATGCAGACTTCCAGCGAGCCCCCGGCGAGTCCGGCCGCGCGTGAGGCCTTCCAGCTTGCCTTGACCTGCCCCAGCACGTGCGGCTCACCGACCACCGTGCTCTCGAGTGATGCCGCGACGGAGAAGATGTGGTGGAGGGCCGGGTCGCCCTGCAGCATATAAAGCTGCGGCAGAATGTCGCCGCTCTCGAATCCGCCATGGCGGGCGAGCACGTCGGCGATCCCGCGACCGGCCGCTTCCGGATCGGCGTGCATCGCGTGCACCTCTATGCGGTCGCACGTCGAGAGAAGGAGGGCCTGGGCGATGCCGCCGCCGCGGAGCGCTTCCAAAAACCTCGCATGGGCGTATTCCTCGACGTAAAGCCGGTCGCGCAGGGCGAGCGAGCTTGATCGCTGGTTGGCGCCGACCACCAGCGCCGTCGGCGGGCGGGTGGCCTCCGCCATGTCGGGCTCAGGC
Organism: Rhodospirillales bacterium; assembly: GCA_036787145.1. Taxonomy (GTDB): domain Bacteria; phylum Pseudomonadota; class Alphaproteobacteria; order Rhodospirillales; family Defluviicoccaceae; genus Defluviicoccus. The sequence continues at coordinate 1,931 of DAIQPV010000249.1, read as the reverse complement.
GCTTTGGGCCAAGCGTGTCTCCAGGAGTTCGAGCGAAACCTCCTCCTGGGCGCCGGCATCCATGTCGCGAACCGTCGCGACGGCGCGGGCCAATTCCTCGGTCCCGACGATCACGGCGAGCCGGGCGCCGATCTTGTTCGCCCACTTCATCTGCTTGCCGAGCGACGAGCCGAAACCGAACGTTACGGTGTGGCCGGACCGCCGCAGCCGGCGCGCCAGCCGCAGCGCGGTCCCGCACTGCTCCCGTCCGAGCGCGATCATCGCGATCGGGCGTGCCGCCGTCGCCACCTCGCCGCACAGCATCATCAGCCGCTCGAGACCGGCGGCCCAGCCGGTGCCGGGCGTCGGCGGCCCGCCCATCTGCTGAACCAGCCCGTCGTACCGGCCGCCCGCCAGCACCGTGCCCTGGGCGCCGAGCGCATCGGTGGTGAACTCGAAGGTGGTATGACAGTAGTAGTCGAGCCCCCGCACCAGCCTCGGGTTGATCCGGTGCGGGATCTCCAGTTCGCTCAGGCCGTCCCGGACCTGCGCGATGAAGGCACGTGACGCCTCGTTCAGCGCATCCTCCAGAACCGGAGCATCGGCGACGATCGCACGGTCGCCCTCGTCCTTGGAATCCAGGATGCGCAACGGATTGCGTTCCAACCGTTCCCGGCTGTCGGCGGACAGCCGGTCGCGGTGCGCCTGCAGATAGTCGACAAGGCGCTGCCGGTAGGCCGAGCGGCTTTCCGCATCGCCCAGCGTGTTGAGTTCCAGCGTAATCCGGTCTGCAAGCCCGATCGAGCCGAGAAACTCGCGGGCAAGCGTGATCACCTCCACGTCCGCCAGCGGATCGGCGACACCCAGCAGCTCCACCCCCACCTGATGGAACTGCCGCAGCCGCCCCTTCTGCGGCCGCTCGTAGCGGAACATCGGTCCCCGGTAGAAGACCCGCTGCGGCAACTGCGCGGCGAGACTGTTGGTCAGGAAGGCCCGGACGATACCGGCGGTGTTTTCGGGCCGCAGGGTGAGGCTGTCGCCGCCGCGGTCCTCGAAGGTATACATTTCCTTGGTGACCACGTCCGAGGTGTCACCAAGCGTGCGCGCGAACACCTCGGTGAACTCGAAGATCGGCGTCGCCATTTCGCCGTAGCCGCAGCGGCACGCCGTCTGCCACGCCGCCTCTTCGATGAAGCGCATCTTCCGCGTATCATCCGGCAGCAGATCCCGCGTGCCGCGAACGGTTCTCGCACCCGCCATTGCCGGCGCCCGACTACTCTGCGGCCACGACGCTGTCAGCCGCTGCCGCCTCGCGTCGCGGATAGCGGCTGCTGACATAATCTTCGACGATGGCCTGGAAATCGGTGGCAATGCCCGAACCGCGCAGTGTCACCGCCTTCTTGCCGTCGATGAAGACCGGCGCCGACGGCTCTTCGCCGGTGCCGGGCAGACTGATGCCGATGTCGGCGTGCTTGCTCTCTCCCGGGCCGTTGACGATACACCCCATCACCGCGACGGTCATGGTCTCGACACCGTCAAAGTCCCGCGACCACTGGGGCATGCGCGCGCGAATGTGATCCTGAATGTCGCCGGCCAGCTTCTGGAAGAACGTGCTGGTGGTCCGGCCGCAGCCGGGACACGCGGTGACCAGCGGCATAAAGGTCCGCAATCCCATCACCTGCAGCATTTCCTGGGCGACGATTACTTCCTGCGTGCGATCACCGCCGGGCTGCGGCGTCAGCGAGACGCGGATGGTATCGCCGATCCCCTGCTGCAGCAGCACCGCCATGCCGGCGGTCGAGGCGACGATGCCCTTGGAACCCATTCCCGCTTCCGTCAGTCCGAGATGCAGGGCGTACGCGCAGCGGGCGGCGAGGGCGCCATAAACCGCGATCAGGCTCTGCACCTCGCTGACCTTGCACGACAGGATGATGCGATCGGCGCCAAGGCCT
>DAIQPV010000003.1:0-33032 GCA_036787145.1 Rhodospirillales bacterium | reverse complement strand
TCGCCTTCCCCGAGACCCATGATACCGACCGGCTGATCAATGATCTGGCGGCAGAAGGCGTGACCGATCCGCAGGAGATCGAGAAGCGCTATCGCAACGCCTACCTGATCGCGGCCCTGTTCTCAACCGGCGTGATGATTCCGATCGGCTTCGAGTACGGCTTCAGCAAGAAGCTGCACGTGGTCGAGACACGCCCGTCCGACTGGGAGGAACCGGCGTTCGACCTGACCGACTGGATCACGGAGGTCAACCGGGTCAAGGGTTCGCTGCCGGTGCTGAATGAGGAGGGGCCGCAGCGGGCGCTGCTACTGGGCAATCAGCGCGTCGCGTGCCTGCTGCGTCGGGCGATGCGGGGTCCCGCCTGGGTCGTCACCCTGATCAACCTCGACCACGACGGGCCATCGACCGCGCGGATCGAGTGGCTCGACGGCGACGTGCGGGTGGGGCGCGAGGTCACGCCGGGTCGGGCCGCCGACGATCCCGAGCGCCCGTTCCGGGCCGGTGAGGACGTGACTCCCGAGCCGGGCGAGGTGCGCGTCTACGCCAGTCAATAACGGCTCGTCAGAGCCGCAAATCGCCGGCTTGATCCAAGGAGGGACCGATGAACACGGTCATCACCACACAACGCCCAGCCCAACCTGAAACCCAGTCGGGGCTGGCGGCCGGGCTCGTCAGCCGGCCCATCGTCATCCAGAACGTTCAGCCGCAGATCGATAACGGTCGCTGGCCGGTGAAGCGGGAGGTCGGCGACGATCTCGAGATCACTGCCGAGATTTTCCGCGACGGGCATGTCGTCCTGTCGGCGGTCATTCTGTGGCGGCGGGCCGACGAGGCGGCGTGGCGCGAGACGCCGATGGCGCCGCTCAACCCCGGCCTCGACCTATGGTCGGGGACGATCCGCCTCGACGCCAACACCACCTATGTCTACACGGTGGAAGCCTGGACCAATCACTATCAGACCTGGTCGGACGAGCTCGACAAGAAGGTCGCGGATGGCCAGGTGGTGACGCTGGAGCTGATCGAGGGGCGGGCGCTGGTCGAAGACGCTGGCCGACGCGCCCAGGGCGATGACGCCGATCTGCTGAGCGGCCTGCTCAATTCGTTCGACCGTGCCGACGACCTGCGCCGCCAGCGGCTGCTCCAGGCCGAAGACGTTCGCGCCGCCATGGCGCGGTGGCCGGACCGCGGCCAGGCCGTGCGCTACGACCGGGAACTGCGGGTGTTCGTTGACCGGGTCGAGGCCCGGTATGCCGCCTGGTATGAGATGTTCCACCGCTCGCAGGGGAATGTCCCAGGCCAGTGGGCGACCTTCGCCGACTGCGAGGAGCGGCTCCCCGAGATCAAGGCCATGGGCTTTGACGTCATCTATCTGCTACCGATCCATCCGATCGGGCGGATGCATCGCAAGGGCCCGAACAACTCGCTGGTGGCCGGCCCCAACGACCCCGGCAGCCCCTATGCGATCGGCTCGACGGAGGGCGGCCACAAGGCGGTCCATCCGGACTTGGGCACGCTGAGCGACTTCCGCCGCTTCGTCCAGGCCTGCCACGCCCAGGGCATGGAGGTGGCGCTGGATTTCGCCATCCAGTGCGCGCCGGACCATCCCTGGATCCAGGAGCATCCGGAATGGTTCATCTTCCGCCCGGACGGCACCATCAAGTACGCGGAAAACCCCCCGAAGAAATATCAGGACATCGTCAACGTCAATTTCTACGGGCCGCACCAGGACGCGCTGTGGCAGGAGCTGCTGTCGACCTTCCTGTTCTGGATTGAGCAGGGGGTCAAGATTTTCCGGGTGGACAATCCGCACACCAAGCCGATCCCGTTCTGGGAATGGCTGATCCGCGAGGTGCATGAGCGCGACCCCGAGGTGATCTTCCTCGCCGAGGCGTTCACCCGGCCGCGGGTGATGCAGATGCTGGCGAAAGCCGGCTTCACCCAGTCCTACACCTACTTCACCTGGCGCAACTTCAAGGGCGAGATCATCGACTATCTCACCGAGCTGACCACGTCGCCGGTGAAAGAGTACATGCGGCCCAATTTCTTTCCCTCGACCCCCGACATCAATCCGCCGTTCCTGCAGACCGGCGGCCGTCCGGCCCACATGACCCGCTTCGCGCTGGCCGCGACGCTGTCGTCGGTCTACGGCATGTACAACAGCTACGAGCTGTGCGAGGCGACGCCGGTGCCGGGAAAGGAAGAGTTCCTGAACTCCGAGAAGTACGATTACAAGGTCTGGGACTGGGACCGGCCCGGCAACATCAAGGAGTTCATCACTCAGATCAACGCTATCCGCCGCGCCAACCCGGCCTTCCACGAGCTCGACAATCTGCGCTTCTATCCGGCTGACGACGACAACATTCTGTTCTACGGCAAGATGACGCCCGACAAGTCGAACATGGTCTTCGTCGTGGTCAACCTCGATCCGTTCGACAGCCACGTGGCAAAGCTGGACTTCCCGCTCGAGGCGATGGGGCTGAAGCCCGGCGACACCTTCCAGGTGGAGGAACTGCTGACCGGCCGCCGGCACCTGTGGCGCAGCGCCCAACAGGGGGTCAAGCTCGACCCGGAGATCAACCCGGTCGAGATCTACCGGATCGGCACCTGGGAAAAGGTGGATTACCGCAGCCCCTGCTTCTGAGGAGTGCTGGCGAGCGGAGGCGGCGCCACACCTGCCGGATTGCCGATCGGCTGAACGGGGTGGGAGAAGCATCGGCGGCCAGCCAGTCCTTGCGGATCCGGCTCGCCGCCGCGCGGGCGAGATGCCGGCCGAGTGTCAGAAACCTCGGCCTCTCCTTCGACCTGGCAGTTTATGCGCCTGCTCCCGGCTGCCCCAGCTCACCCCGACGGCGAGGGGGCTATTCGGCGTCCCGGGCGGGTTCGGCGCGGGCGACGCGAACGGCATACGAACGCTTGACCTCGGCGATCGCCTGGCGGAGGTCCTGCAGATACTGCGCGCGGCGGGCCGCGAACGCCGCTTCTTCGTCGAGAGAGCGGGCGGCGGTGCCTCCGGGCCGGACGACGCGGCCTTTCGCCGACGCCGCCTCGTTGGCCCGCCGGCCCCATTGTTCGTCGAGGTCAACCCAGGTGCCTGCCGGGCGCTGACCCATGTTGCGATCGGCCAGCGACAGCATCAGCGCCGGGGAGCGGACGCGCGGTCCACTGGCCAGGCCGGAGCCGGAGCCGGCGGTGAGCGGCCCCAGACCGAAGGTGCTGCTGCCGACCAGCTCCAGCCGCTGTTGCTCGTTCCAGAAGGTGACCACCCTGTCGCGGTAAGGCCCCTTCAGTTCCGGCGTGGCCGAGTGATAGCGGCCCGCCGCCTCCTGCCACGATCCAAAGTCTTCGAAGAGGGATTTCAGGAACTTGCTGGCGTATGCGACGTTGGCGAACGGGTCGAAGGCGTTGTCGAGGCTGTAAAACGCGTCTGCATGGTGATGCAGGTTAACCTGCATGCAGCCGACGTCGATGTTCCGGATACCGCGCGCCTGCAGGGCCCGGACCTCGGCGATTGCCGCCTCCTTTGTCGGCAGATAGCGGCCTTCGCCTTCCGCCATCACCGTCCAGGGCCACGGCATCCGCCTGCCGAACGTCGGATGCTTGCGGGCCGATTCAGCCAGCGCAATCGCCGACAAAAGGTGCTTCGGGATGGCCAGCGCCTTTTCCTGCGCGGCGATGGCTTCCGGGCAAAGCCGCCAGGGGTCGAGCGGCAGACCGACAGGCCCGGCGACGGCAGGTGTGGCCGCCGTGGCGAACATCACGGCCATGGCACAACACAACCAAACTGCCCGCAAAAGTAGCATGGAATAAGTCTAACTTTCCGCTCCGCCTGCGACAAGCTTTTAGCGCACCCCGGTTAACAAACCCGCTACAGGAACGCTTCCTGCGTCTCCTCGGCCGAGCGCTCTGCCCGCGGCTCGCCGTTTTCCAAGTCCATCCACGCCGGGGTAAGCTTCGAGCGACGGACACGAAGATCGCCGATCTTCTGCTCGATGGCGCTCAGATACTCGAACAGCGACCGGCCAAGGATGCGGTAACCGGCGCGATTCATGTGCAACGGGTCTTCGCCGTAGCAGCCAAGCAGCGGTTCCAGGCCGCGCCCCACCATCCGCCGGGTAATATCGACAAAATGAACGTCCGCGGCGGGCTCCAACGCGCGCTCGATAATCCGGTTGGTGTACGCAATGCCGTGCATCAGGCCAAAGCGGGCCGGACTGACTTTGATCGAGACATAAGCCATCGGCACCGATCCCAATGTCTCGCGCTTGCGGCCGATAATGGTGCGAAGCCGCTGGAGCACCTGTTCGGGGCTGGCGCCATCGCCGAGATCGTTGTCCCCCGCATACAGGATAACGACGCGCGGCGCGTAGGCGGCGACGAGGCGATCGAAATATTCGATGCAGTCGGCGAGCGTCGAGCCGCCGAAGCCGTGATTGACCACGGTGTGCTCGGGGAAGTGGTCCGCCAGGTCGTGCCATAGGGTGAACGACGAGCTTCCATAGAACAGGACCACGTTGGACCCGCCCCGCAGCCGGCGGGTGCGTCGCTCGAGGTCGGCCACTTCGGCATCAAACCAGGACGGCATCAAACACTCCTCGGAACGGCTTGTCAGACCGCAGCCGGCGCCCTGGGATTGGCTTGACGATCAGAGGTTGAGAGTCCCCCGATCACCCGGTCGATCTGTGTTCGCCGCCTATCGCATGTGCCGAATTGCAAATTATAAAATAATAGAAGAGAAAATCATAGCTTTTGTTAAGCTGTTGTTCAGCAGAAAGACGTGCTAAACGCCACTTCGCAGCAAATAGCAGAATATTACAGGTGTAATACTTTTGTAATACTCTGGTCATAGTGGCTTAACTGAAATGAAACGCGAATATCACCGGTGGCACTCCAGCCGTCTCGGGCGCGACATGGAACTGATCGTGTTCGGTCACGCCGGCGCCCGCGTCCTCGCTTTTCCGCCCCGCTGCGGGCGCTTTTTCGACTACGAGAACCACGGGCTGATTGGAGCCCTTGGCCATCATCTCGAACAGGGCTGGCTGCAAATCCTTTGCGTCGACTCCATAGACGAGGAGACGTACTACAATAACTGGTGCCGGCCCCGCGACCGCGTTCTCCGTCACATCAAGTATGAGCGGTATATCCTTGAAGAAGTCCTTCCTTTCGGACGAATGATAAATGGAAATCCGTATCAGATCGTTCTCGGGTGCAGCTTCGGCGCCTACCATGCAATGAACATTGGATTGAGGAATCCGCAGTGCTTCAATCGCATCGTCGCCCTGAGCGGACGGTACGACCTGACCCAGGCGCCCGATGGGTTCCGCAACCTGCTCGACGGTCATTATGATCAGGACGTCTACTTCAATATGCCCAATCACTACATGACAAGCATCGGCGAAAACGGCGTCCTGTCGCAGATCCGGACACTCGATATCAAAATCGTCATCGGCGAAAACGATCCGTTTCTCAACGATAATCGCCGGCTCAGCGAAACCCTCTGGCAGAAGGGGGTCTGGCATCAGTTCCAGTTGTGGAGCGGCCGCGCCCACGGCTACCGCCGCTGGCGCGAAATGCTGAGCTGCTTCGTCTGAACGCCCGCAGAACCGCAAACCGGCGCAATCTGGCGCAATCTGGCGCAATCTGGCGCTGGACGGAAGGTGCCGGGGCGTCTAGGTTCGCTCACGCGCGGCGGACATGATCAAGCCGACTCCGATGCAACCATTGAAGGCAGCTATGAACCAGCGGGTAACCCCCGTCTTCGCCCTCCCGGAGGGGTCTAGCCCTTTAGCGGGCTTGCGGCAGACGCCGCGGCTTCCTTGCATCGTTGCACGGCGATGAGCACCCAGACGCCGGACCCGCCGCCTGCAGAGCTTCCGCCTCCTGGGCTTCCCCTTTCTGGGCTTCCGCAGGCGGAGGTCAAACGTACGCGGCGCTTTTCCCTTGTCTGGCTCATTCCCATCGTTGCCGCCATCGCCGGGGCGTGGCTGGTCTACACGACCTACGCCTCGCGCGGCCCGATGATCTCGATCACCATGCAGACGGCCTCCGGCATCGAACCCGGCAAGACGGCGATCCGCTATCGGGACGTCCAGCTGGGCGTTGTCGACGAGGTGACGCTGACACCCGATTTGCAGCAGGTCGTCGTCCGCGCCCGGATGAACAAGGAGGCGGAGAACGAACTCCGCGAAGGAACCGAGTTCTGGGTCGAAAGCGCCCGGGTTACCGCCGGCGGCGTTTCCGGTCTTGGCACCCTGCTGTCGGGCGCCTACATCGGCATGCGCCCGGGCCCCGGCGCGCCGAAGCGCGATTTCGTCGCCCTCGACGCGCCACCTGTCTACCAGGTCGACGTCCCGGGTAAGCGCTTCGTGCTGGAGGCCGAGCGGCTGGGGTCGGTGTCGGCCGGCGCTCCGATCTTCTTCCGCGGTATCCAGGTGGGCAGCGTGCTGGGTCACAAACTGGATAAAGAGGGGCGGAGCATCAGCATTTTCGCCTTCGTTTCGTCCCCTTACGATGCCTTTATCCGTCGCGGCAGTCATTTCTGGAACGCCAGCGGTATCGATGTTTCGATCGGCGGCGCGGGCGTGAACATCCGCACCGAGTCCCTGCAGTCGATTTTGATCGGAGGCATCGCCTTCGATACCCCGCTGGCGGATAGCACCAGCCCGGTCGCGGAGGAAGGCGCCAAGTTCCCGCTGTTCGCCTCTTTCGACAGCATTGCCGAGGCTCAGTACACGGTCAAAGTGCCGTTTCTGGTGTATTTTGAAGGCTCGGTCTCCGGCCTGACACGTGGCTCGCCGGTGGTCTCCATGGGCCTGCGCCTTGGCGAGGTCACCGACGTCCACCTTGAGATCGACCCCAACACCCTCACCGCACGGATCCCGGTCACGCTGGTCCTGGAGCCTCAGCGATGGCAGGTCGCGGGCGAGCGCGCAGCGACTCCGGAGTTGATGCGGAAGCGGTTCACGGACTGGGTGCAGCGCGGCCTGCGGGCGCAGCTCCAGAGCGCCAACCTGCTAACCGGCCAACAGCAGGTGGCGCTGCAGATGTTTCCTGATGCTCCGCCGGTCGACCTTGCGACGGTGGATGGGATGATGGTCATCCCCTCGGTGCCTTCCGAAACCGAACAGCTCACCGAGAAGGCTCAGGCCTTCCTCGACAAGCTGGACAAGGCGCCGATTGCCGAACTGATCGCCGACCTCCGCGATACCGTGCAGAGCGCCGACCGGCTGCTGGCCAGCCCGTCGCTACGGCGAGGGATCGACGACGTGGGTCCCTTGCTAAAAAACCTGAACGAGACCGTGACGGCGGCGCGCTCCACGCTCGACCACGCGGCAGTAACGATGCAATCGGCGAACGAGGTGATCGGTGTCGATTCAGGCCTGCGCTATGACGTGGCGCGCCTGCTGAAGGAGATGACCGGCGCCGCGCGGGCACTCCGCACGCTTGCAGATTTCCTTGAGACTAATCCCAATGCCCTGATCCTTGGCAAGCCGCTCCCGGACACACAATGAACGCCCGCCGAAACCGACCTTCTGCCGTGGCCGCCCTCCTCCTCGCGGTTGTGCTCGTGGGGTGCGCCAGCGCTGGGCCTCCAGGCTATTACACTGTGGCGCCGGTTCAACCCGCTGCTGTCGCGCCCGCGGCAACCGCCGCCCCGCTGCTCATTGCCCTGGGCCCGGTGACCCTGGCCGATTACCTCGATCGCCGCCCGATCGTCACCCGTGATACGGCCTATGCGCTGCGGCTGGCGGACAACAGCTATTGGGCGGCGCCCCTGCAGGACATCATCCCCCGCGTCCTTGTCGCCGACCTGGCGATGCGCCTGCCGGCCGATCGCATCGAGAGCTTTCCGCAGATGGTGGGCACGGGGGGCGATTACCGGGTCGCCGTTGACATCGCCCAGTTCGACTTTGATGCGAGCGGCCTTGCGACACTTGCCACCCGCTGGCAGATCTATCAGCGGAACGCCTCTCAACCAATCTTGATCGGGCAGGAGACCTTGCAGCGCCAGGCGGAAACAAACGGCTACGCCGGCGGGGTTGCCGCGCTCAGCCTCACTCTCGGCGACCTCGCCGACCGCCTGGCCGACGCGATCGCGAAGCTGCGTCGCGAAATGCCGCGGCCGATCGGCCAGAGCTGATTGTGGCTCAGGCGCTGGTCGGCTTGTCGAACACCAGGATCTTTGACAAAAAGGCGAGCTCGCCGCCCGCCCGCTGCAATCCCGCGGCGGTGAACAGCGCGGTGAGGTCGGTTGCGGCGTAATCCGCATAGTAAGGTTCGTGGAAAGATTTGGGGAAGCCCGCGAGCAGTCGTCCCCAGTCCGGCCGATCCCCGTTTTGCAGGGAGTCGACGATCACCAGCCTCCCGCCGGGGCGGAGGACACGGGCCATTTCTCCGGCGATGCGCTCGCGCACGCCGGCGGGCACCTCATGCAGCAGGTAGACGCAGGTAGTCACATCGATGCTGCCGCTCGCGATCGGCAGGTCCTCGGCAAGCCCGCGCAGCAGCAGCGCCTTTCGACGGGGCGAAAGCAGCCGGGCCGCCTCCGCAAGGTACGGCAGGCTGAGGTCGACTCCCGCCGCCCGCAGCCGGGGAAAGCTGTCGAGAATGCTGTCCAGGAAACGCCCGGTGCCGCAGCCGATGTCCAGCAGCACCGCCTCCCCCGGATGCCGATCCAGAAAGCCGGCAATCGAGGCAAGGGCTTGCCGGCGCATGAGGTCGGCACAGCCCATGAACAACACGTCGACCTGCTGGTCGTAGAGCCGCGCCGAGTGTTCGCTCAGATAACCGTCGGTCTGATAATGGAAGTTCCGACAGTAGTAGTCGGGAAGCGTCCCGGTCGAAGCGACCGTTTGCCGGACGTCATCGAACCCGTCTCGCCGCCGGCGGGCCGTCACCTCCGGCAGATCGCGGAAGTATCGCAACGCGTCGTCCAGCAGCTTGCCCGCGTCATTCAGCGTCGGGGCGGGAGCGCGGTAGACGCTGCTCCGGATCCTCGCCCAGTCCCGCCGCTGCAAGGCCGCGATATCGGTGAGCAGATCCCGCAACGACGGAGCCGCGCGCCGGCGGCGCGGCCGGGGCCGGGAACTCGGGACCGCGGGCCGGCTCAGGCGCTGGGAGAGAAGATACTGGCCGAGAAACCAGGCGATCCGCGCGTTCTGAGATGCGAAATAGACGGTGCGATCAAACATCTCCCGGATAGATATGGGAACATTGGCCGCGGTTGCCAGCGCGCCGCGGCACCGCTATAGGCGCCATCCCGGATGAAAGGAGCGCGAATGACACAGCTCGCCACGATCGAGATCGAATACTGCACCCAGTGCCGCTGGCTGCTGCGCGCAGCCTGGACGGCGCAGGAACTGCTGCTCACCTTTGAGGACGACCTTGCCGGCATCACGCTGGTGCCCGGGCGAAACGGCGTCTTCAACGTGCGCGTCGATGGCGAAATGGTGTGGTCGCGCGACGCAGAGGGACGGTTTCCGGGGCTCAGGGAGCTGAAAAAGCGCCTGCGCGACAAGATCGCGCCGGACCGGTCGCTCGGGCATTCGGATCGGCCTTAAGCGCGCATCGCGCTTCCGCGCCCTCCTCGCGTCGTTCCCGCGCACCGATGGTGCTTACGCCTCTTTCGCCAGGGTCGGGAAGTCCTCTTCCCAAAACTCGTCGGCCGCTCGTTCTCCCTCGCGCCGCAGGTCCTCCTCGCGCCGCCGCAGTTCGACCCGGCGGATCTTTCCGGTCATCGTCTTCGGCAGGTCGCCGAACTCGACCCGGCGAATGCGCTGGTAGGGCGCCAGCCGGGCCCGGGTAAAGCGCAGGACCTCCTCGGCCAGGGCGTCCCCGGCGGCAAATCCGTCGTCCAGCTCGATGACGGCTTTCGGCACGATCAGACCGTCCCGCCCGGCGCTTGGGACGACGGCTGCCGCCGCGACCGCCTCATGCTCCAGCAGCACGCTTTCCAGCTCGAAGGGACTGATGCGGTACTCTGCGGATTTGAACAGGTCATCGGCCCGGCCGACGTAGTGATAGTATCCATCGGCGTCGCGCCTGGCGACGTCGCCGGTGCGATACCACCCATCCTCGCCGGGATCGATGGTTTTGCCCCAGTCGTCCTGATAGCCCAGCATCAATCCCATCGGCCGGGGGTCGAGCGGCAGGGCAATCTCGCCCTCGTCAACGTGGGCACCGGCCGGGTCCAGCAACGCCACCTTGTATCCCGGCAGGACCTTGCCCATAGAGCCCTGCTTGATCGTTGTGCCGGGGGTGTTGCCGATGATCGCCGTGGTCTCCGTCTGTCCATAGCCGTCGCGAACCGTCAGGCTCCAGCGCTTCTCCACATGGCGAATGATTTCAGGGTCGAGGGGCTGGCCCGAACTGACAACCTCCCGCAGCCGGACCGGATAGTTGGCGAGATTCTCGTTGAGCAGTTGCCGCCAGACGACCGGCGGGGCGCAGAGCGACGTGACGCCGTGGCGGACGATCACGTCCAGCATCGTCTTGGCGTTGAAGCGCAGCCAGTTATAGACAAACACCGTCGCGCCGGCATTCCACGGAGCGAAGAAGCCGCTCCAGGCATGCTTCGCCCACCCCGGTGAGCTGATGTTGAGGTGGACGTCGCCTTCCTTCAGCCCGAGCCAGTACATGGTGGAAAGATGGCCGACCGGATAACTGACGTGGCTGTGTTCGACCAGCTTCGGCTTTGCCGTCGTGCCCGAGGTAAAATACAGCAGCAGCGGCGCATTGGCCGGGGTCGGCGCATGCGGCACGAAGATCGGTGAGGCGCGATAGGCGTCCTCGAAGCGCTGCCATCCGGCAGGAGCCTGTCCGATCGCAATCCGCGTAAAGCTGCCGGGAATGTCGGCGAGCTTGCCCGCGTCGCCGGCACCTGTGATGACATGGCGGACGCCCCCGCGCTCAATCCGGTCGAGAAGATCCTCGCGGGTGAGCATGGTCGTCGCCGGGATGACGACGGCGCCGAGCTTGATCGTCGCTAGCATAACCTCCCAGAACGCGACCACGTTGCTGACCATCAGCAAAATCGGATCGCCACGCCGAACGCCCTGGCCCCGCAGGAAATTCGCCACCTGATTGGAGCGCTCCGACAACTCGCGAAAGCTGAGCTTGATCTCGCCCGCATCGCGGCTCACCACCCGAAGCGCCGGCCGGTTGTTGTTCTTGGCGTAGGCGTCGAACCAGTCGAGCGCCCAGTTGAAGTTTTCCAGTTGCGGCCACTGGAACCTGGCGCATGCGCGCTCCTGGTCCTTGCGCTGGGCCATCAAGAGATTGCGCGCCTGGATAAAGACTTCTGTGGACGTCATGCTTACCTCCCCGGCCGCTGCCCGGCCAGCCCCGTTCTGAGAGACGCGGCGTCTTCAATCGTTCTTGCGAAAATAGCCGCTTATTGTGGTTTGCCCTAGGAGCTTATCAACTTGGTGGCCGCGACCCAACGCCAGCCCCGATGAGCTCTCCGCTGCCCCGGCGCCGCCACGTTGCCGCGGGGGGAAAGAACGCTACCGCTAGTTTTAATCGCGGGCTTCTGCTCTTATGTTCAGGTATACGGCGAAAGCGGGGGTCGCGGAGATAACGATCTCTTTCTAAACAAGAAAATTGCCGCGCTCCATAACTCCTGCTGCCCGAGGGCAGCACCGTGTCGAGGGAAGGAGACAACATGAGCATCTTTGATTCGCTTGTTCACGATCTGGCCGGCAAGTTCGGGCTCGGCGCAAAATCCGGCCCGCTGGTGGGTGAACTGCTGCGGTTCGTGACTGCGCCGCCTGGCGGCGTCGCTGGTTTCATTGATCGATTCAACAAGAGCGGACTTGAAAACCTTGCCCAGTCGTGGCTGGGCCGCGGCGACAGCGCGCCGCCGATGTCTGGACCGCAGGTGGAACAGGCTCTGCCGGCAGACGTGCTCGGCTCTTTCGCCAGCAGGCTGGGGCTTGGACTGGGTACGGTGACATCGGCCCTTGCCGTCGCCATTCCCAGGGTCATTGGCCTGCTGACGCCGGGCGGCAAGATCCCGACGGGTGTCCCGCCGGCAGCGACGGCGTTCCTGAGCGAAGCCACCCCTCTGACGCGGACGGTCCCGGCAACGACCGGAACCGAGCGGAGCACGCGCAAGTGGCTGATCCCGGCGCTCATCGTGCTAGGGCTTCTGGGGCTTGGCTGGTATCTGCTGACCGGCAAGCCGGAGGAGAAGGTCGCAACGGCGCCGGTCGCAACGGCTCCGGCTCCCACTCCGGCACCCGCTCCCGCCGCGGCGGTTCAGCCCGAGCTTGCCCTCCGCAATAACGACGGCGTCGTCAGCGTCTCCGGCATGGTTAAGGACGAGGGCACCCGCACCTCGATCCTCGACACGCTGAAAGCGGCCTTTGGCGTCGACAACGTCAAGAGCGACCTCGTGGTCAATCCCGCGGCAGCCCCGGCCGTCTGGCTCGACAAGCTCGCTGCGGCGGTGAACAACTTCAAGATCCCCGGCCTTCAGGCGCTCTTCGAAGGTGCCTCGCTCCAGATCGGCGGATTGATCGGCGACGCCGACCGCGACCGCATCATCGCCTCGCTGAAGTCGCTGTTCGGCCCCGGCGTCTCGGTCGGGCCCCTCAGCGATTCGGTCACCGATGCGGTCAAGAAGGCTGCCGACAAGACCGTGGCGGCTCTTTCCGGCCTTCAGACGGGATTCACCGGCAAGGACCTCGCCTCCGCTCTGAACATGAGCATCATCAACTTCGCCAGCGGCAGTGCCGCAGTCCCGGCCTTCAATCGGACGGTGCTGAAGCAGGCAGCCGGTTACATCAAGCAATTGCCGGCAGGAACCGTCATCGAGATCGGTGGGCATACCGATGACACCGGCGATGCGGCGGGCAATCAGTTGCTTTCGCAGCAGCGAGCGGACGCGGTGCGCGACGTGCTGATCCAGGACGGCGTTGATCCGACGATGCTGATCGCCAAGGGTTATGGGTCAACCCAGCCGGTCGCCAGCAACGACACCCCCGAAGGGCGGTTCCAGAACAGGCGGATCGCCTATTCGGTCGTGCAGTGACGATTTAGGGTACCCCCGCCACCGCATCATCCCCGTGCCGCGGTGGCGGAACTTTGGCTCGCGCCGTCAGGCGCCCTGCAGCCGGCGCAACACCGACTCCAAGACGTCACAGAGCCGGTCCAGATCCTCCGGCTCCGACAGGCGGTGATCGCCCGCCTTGACCAGGGTGATCTCCACGTCGTCGGCCTCCAGCTGATCGCCGAGACGCAGGGAGGTGCGCCAGGGGACGTCGGGATCGCGCATGCCGTGGATCAGCCGCACCGGGCAGGTGAGCGGGAGGCGCGAGCGGAGCACCAGGTGCTGGCGACCCTCCTCGAGAATCAGGCGCGTGACCGGCGTCGGTTCGGGGTCGTAAGGGCTGAATACCGGCAGCACGCCCTTGCTTTCCAACACCTCCCGGTCGGACGGCGACAGCGCCGGCAAGATCAGGTCTTCGGTGAAATCGGGGGCGGCAGCGACGCCGACAAGTCCGGCAATGCGTCTTGGCCTGGCGCGGGCGGCCAGCAGCATGATCCAGCCGCCGAGGCTGGATCCCACCAGCACCTGCGGACCTTCGGTCAGCCGGTCGAGAACGAAGACCGCATCCTCTGCCCAGCGGCCAATGGTCCCGTCGATGAATTCGCCCGAAGACGCCCCATGGCCGAAATAGTCGAAGCGCAGGAAGGCCACGCCGCGCTGGCGGCAAAAGGCCTCCAGGCGGATCGCCTTCTGCCCGGTCATATCCGACTTGTAGCCGGTAAGAAAGACAACGCCCGGCGATCGTCCCGGCGTCCGGTGATAGGCGATCACCGCCCCGTCCTCGCGGGCGATGATCTGCGGTGGGGGGAGAAGGTCTTGGTCGGTCATGGCAGCAACTGTACCCGCCCCGCGTCGCCAAGGCTCGCTTCAATCGCCTCGCTTCTTGAGAACCCCGCTGAAGGGGCGGCGAGACCGGCCGCCGTCCCGCCTGCCCGGCGTCTATCCTCCGTCCGCATTGCGGCTGGCGCGAAGCGCGTCCGGCCTCGGAGACGGCGAGGCTTTTCGGACGCTGGCGCCCCGGTCGGCCAGGGACGTCTTCGGCGATGTCTTCGGTTTGGCCGCGAGTCTCAACTTCCGGTTTTTCGCAGCCAACCCCTTGCCCTTTTCCGCCGACCGGCCCTTGCGTGCCTCCAGCCGGGCCTTTTCCGGTGTCCGCTTGCGCGCCTGCATCTTTCCTCTTGCCACCGAACCTTTTTTCGCGGCGACTGCTTTCGATTTCGCTGAGCGGCCCGACGAGCGAACGCCGGCATCCCGCTTTCCCCTGGCGGCCGTCAGCCGTTGCGGCTGTGTCTGGAACCCTTGATCGAGAAGGCCGGCCATCAGGCTGTTGCGCGTCGCAGCGGAGCGTGACCCCATGACCACACCCACCAGCCGGCGGTCCCGGTGGCGCGCGGAGGCCACCAGGTTGAAGCCGGCAGGCCTCGTGTACCCGGTCTTGATGCCGTCCATGCCCCGATAGGCGTTCATCAGCCGATTGTGATTGCCGTGAGAGGCCCGTCCCCAGCGAAAAGTCCGGGTCGAGAAGATGCCGTACTGGGCGGGATGGTCGCGAAGCAGGGCGCGCCCCAGCATCGCCATCTCGCGGGCCGTGGTCCGCTGCTGCGGATGATGCAGGCCGGATGCATTCCGAAAGGTCGTGCGGCGCATGCCCAGCGTCCGCGCCTTCGCCGTCATCCTGCGCGCGAACGCCGCTTCGCTCGCGGCCAGGTTTTCGGCAACCACCACGGCCGCGTCATTCGCCGACTTCGTCGCCAGCGCGAGCATCGCTTCGCGCACCGTAATTGTCTGCCCCGGCCTCAGCCCCAGCTTGCTCGGCGGCTGTCTGGCCGCGCGCTGGGAGACCTTCAGGCGCGTGTTCATGCCGACCGCGCGCCGGTCGAGGGCGTCAAACAACAGGTACAGGGTCATCATCTTGGTGAGCGAGGCCGGGAACCGCGCTGAGTCGGCATTCGCCTCCGAAAGAACGCGGCCGCTGGCCTCGTCGATGACAATGCTGGAAATTGCCGCTGCGGCGGATGTTGCTCCCAGGCCCGCCGGCAGCAGCGCTGCCAGGAACAGAACAAAGCCAATCAAGCCGCGCGCAGCAGGATATCGCTCCGCCATCACGACCCCCAGAATTTGAGCCTTCGCGCCGACTGTTTGCGGCACGTCCCAGTGCCGTCTCCGCGGCTTGGTGCAGAGCATAGCGGCGAACGCCCGCCGGGTCCATCGCTTCATCCGACGACTGAATATCGATCGCAAAATATCGAGAAGATCACAGAAATTCAGTCTTGCGGCGTCCTGGCTGCGACCGCCGGAAGCCTGAGCCCGAGGGCAGCGATGTATCCGGTCCTGAGCGTGCCGTTCTCCAGCTTGATGTTGTCCAGCAGTTCCTCCAGCGCCGCTCCCGCGGTGCGGCGCATCGCGGCGTCGCCGGGAAGGCGGCCATCGGCGAGGGCGACGACGGCGTCCCAGCCGCCCGGCCGCCGGACCGACACCACCGTCGCGGGGCTGCTCATGTTCTTGTAGGTCCAGAAGCACCAGCCGATGCCGTATCGTTCATGGAGCTTCCGGAACGCCTCGATCCAGTCGTCATCCGCTTCCCCGGATTCGCCCAGCCAGATCGGCGCGCCGTGAAGGTAATGAAAGTTGAGAAACTGGCGAAGCGTCGCCCGGATCGGCGTCGCCCAGAAGACGTGGTACGTATAGGCGAGGTTGTCGTCGAACGGCGGTCCGAAAACCCCGAAATTGGAACTCCACTGCGCGCCCGCGAGAATGATCACGTGGTTCGGATCGACGGCGCGGATCTCGGAGACAAGCCTCCGGTACAGCGGCTCCAGCCGGGGGTTCAGATAAGCGACGTCGTGATAGGGGGCGATGGGCTCGTTCAGCAGATCGTAGCCGAGGACCGTCGGTTCATCCCTGTAGCGTTCGGCGATCGCGCGCCAGACGGCAACGGTCCGATTTTGGAAGCCGGACACGTAGAAGAGGAGCGGGAGGCCCGTTCCGTCGTCGTGATTGATGCCGGTCTGGCCGCCGGGGGCCGCATGCAGATCGAGGACGACGTAAAGCCCGGCCGCCTCACACCACGTGATGAGCTGGTCGAGCAGCGCCCACCCTTCGGCGTCTGCAGAACCTTCGAACAGGGCGTAGTGCAAAGGCACGCGCACCGTGTTGAAGCCGAGGCTGGCAATCAGGTCGATGTCTTCCCGCTGAATGAAGGTCTGGCGGAAGCGTCGCCAGAAAGCCTCGGACTCCGCGCGGCCGAGCAGCCGCTCCGTGGCGGCATAGATGGCGCGGGGCGACTTTGCCACTTCGAGGTCGAACATGTAGCCTTCCGGCATCAGCCAGTTGCCCAGATTGATGCCCTTGAGGATCAGCGACCGCCCGTCGGCGGTGACAAACCGGCCGCCGCGGGTATGGGCGAAGCCGTTCGCCGAACTCATGGCCGTGTCGGCCGCTGCGGGGGCGTTGTCCGGCGCTGCCACCAGCATCGCACACAGAAATGCGGCAACAACCAAAGCGCGAAACACCAACGGCCGTCTGCTCCAACCGGTTATCCCCCGCCCCCACGCTTGCAAATTACGGCGCACCCCCTACAAGTCGCAACTTTATAGCGACGCCCGTTCGCCATGCTCCCCGCCCTGATTGGTTCGCTCTTCGCTGCCGCCTTCGGCGCCATCATCGTGCTCGAACAGCGACGGTGGACCCATCCGTTCGTGACGATGCTGCTGTGCGCCACGGCCGTCGGCCTGACGGCGCACCTGTCCTTCGCCTATACCATCCGATCGATGACCGAAGGGTTCGCCACCGCGGTCCTATCGACGGGGCTTGTGCTGATCGCGGGCGCGATCGGCGGCGCGGTCCTGGACCGCTCGGCTTTGGCAAGCCGCTCCGCCGGAGCGCTCCCGGGCTTCAGGCGGGCGAAGCGATTGCCCGCCGTTCTCGCGGTCTGCGGATTTGTCGGCGGCTTGAGTCCTGCCGCCGAATTCGCGGTCATCCTGCTCATGCCGTGGGTCCGCGCGCTGGCCCGCCGGTATCGCCAGCCCCTTACCGCCAACGCTCTGGCGCTGACGCTCGCCTGCGTGGCCAGCAACGCCGTGCTGGTTCCGGCTCCGGGACCCGTGGCGGCGGCGACGATCCTCTCCGCCGATCTCTGGCAGACGGCGGCACTCGGCAGCATCGTCGCCGCCGGCGCCGGCCTCGCCGGGTGGGCATTCTCGCTTGCCGTGGCGGGCCGGGAGCGAGGCAGATTAGCGACGGAGGACCATGCGGCCCCGGAGGACCCTGCGGCACCGGCGTCAGATCCGGATCCCCCACTGCAGCGGCAGGGGAGCATCGCGGCCGTCGCGGTACCGCTGCCGACTCTGGTTGCCATGCTGTTGCTCTTGGCGAGTTCGATGGGTCACATGCCGAGCGAGCCGCTCGGCGGCGGGACGACGCGCGAACTGCTGCTGGCGCTGGGCCAGCCGATGACGCTGGTGCTGGCATCCACGGCCGTCGCATTTCTCTGGCGGTGGTGGCCGCCGCGGACACTCTGCGAGAAGGATTGGCCGGGACCGGCACTGACGCGCGTCGCGGGCCTCGTGCTGATCGTCGGCGCCGTCGGCGCCTTTGCCCGGGTGGTCCAGAATGTCGGCCTTGGCGAGACTTTGGCCGAAAACCTCCTGGCCACGCCGATCGGCATCCTGCTCCCCTTCGGCATGGCCATGGCCATCAGGGTCGTGTACGGCTCGACGATGCTGGCAACGATCATTGCCGCGGGCCTCATGCAGCCTGTTGTGGCGCAGGCCGGCCTCGACAGCGAGATGGGACGGGCCCTCTGTGCGGTGGCGATCGGCGCCGGCGCGATGGTGACGCCGCATGTCAACGACACCCTGTTCTGGGTGTTCGCCCGGCTTGTCGGCCTGTCAACCGTGGACGGCCTGCGGTTGCTGACGCTGGGAGCCACGGTGCAGGGCGCCGTCGCCGCAGCGATCCTGACGGTGATGGCGTCCCTGCTGCTGTAGCGGGCGATCTCGATCGGCCTTTCGCGCGTTACAGGAGCTCGCGTTTCAGCAGCGCCTCAAGCCAATCGGCAAACACCTGCAACCGCTGAGAGAGATGCTGGCGATGCGCATAGAGCAAGGCCATCGGCATCGGCTCGGCTCGATGGCCGGGCATGACCTCGACCAGTTCGCCAGCCGCAAGATGCTGCTTCACGTCATAACCCGGTATCTGGATCATGCCGAGACCTGCGAGGCAACAAGCGATATAGGCTTCGGCGCTGTTGACGGTGACGCGCCCGTGCAACGGAACCCTATGCAGCTTCCCGTGCTCCACCCACTCCCAATCCTCAACACGGCCAGTGGACGGAGAAGCATAGTTGACCGCCCAATGATTTCCCAAAGCCTCGGGTGTGCACGGCGTTCCATGCCGCACCAGATAGGCGGGGCTGGCGACATTGATCAGCGGCAGCTTCCCGATCGGCCGCGCAATCAGGCCTGAGTCATTGAGCGGTCCAACGCGCAGCACGCAGTCGATGCCGTCTTCAATCAGATTTACCGCGCGATCGGTGACGCCGAGGTCGATGTCGATCTCGGGAAATTTGTCGAGGAAGCCGGGCAATGCCGGCGCGATAACCAGACGCCCGATCCGCCCCGGCACATCAATTCGAAGCTTGCCGGATGGCCGCGTCGCCGACTGCCGGAACAGATTTTCCGTATCCTCGACGACGGCTATGACCCGCTGGCAGCGCTCGTAAAAGGCGACCCCGTCCTGGGTTGGAGAGACTTTACGGGTCGTGCGATGGAGCAGGCGCGCGCCGACGCGTCCCTCCAGCTCTTGAACGGCGGCCGAAACGGAGGATCGCGGAACGCCCAGCGTGTCGGCGGCGCGCGTAAAACTCGCGCATTCAACGACACGCGCAAAGATACGGAACAGATCGACCCGGTCCAAGCACCCACAACTGCACGGGTTTTCTGACAAGTGATGTCAGAATGATCGACTTTATCAGCAAATCCTAGACGATATGGTTCCTCAACGAAAGCGGTCGTCGGTGCGATCGCAGCCTGGCTAAGGAGGCCGCCCCATGACCGATCACAGTATCAGAGGCAAAGCCGTCATCATCGCCGGCGGGGCTAAGAACCTCGGCGGATTGATCGCTCGCGATCTCGCCGCCCATGGCGCCAGAGCGATCGCCATCCACTACAACAGCGCTGCCAGCAAGACGGACGCCGATGCGACCGTTGTCGCCGTCAAAGCCGCGGGCGCCGAAGCGGTGGCCTTCCAGGCCGACCTGACCAGCGCCGGGGCCGTCGAGAAACTGTTCACCGATGCCGTCGCCGCCATTGGCCGTCCCGACATCGCCATCAACACCGTCGGCAAGGTGCTCAAGAAGCCCATCGCCAAGATCAGCGAAGCCGAATATGACGAGATGAGCGCGGTCAACGCCAAGACCGCCTTCTTTTTCATCAAGGAAGCCGGCAAGCATCTCAACGACAACGGAAAGCTGGTGTCGCTCGTCACCTCGCTGCTCGGTGCCTTCACACCATTCTATTCGAGCTATGCGGGCACCAAGGCACCGGTTGAGCATTTCACCCGCGCAGCCGCCAAGGAGTTCGGCGAGCGCGGCATCTCAGTGACAGCAATCGGTCCTGGACCAATGGATACGCCGTTCTTCTATCCGGCTGAAGGCGCCGATGCCGTCGCCTACCATAAGACCGCCGCAGCTCTGTCGGGGTTCTCGAAGACCGGCCTTACCGACATCGAGGACATCGTCCCGTTTATTCGCTTCATGGTCTCGGACGGCTGGTGGATGACGGGCCAGACGATTCTCGTCAATGGCGGCTACACCACGAAATAAAGCCCCCTGCAGCTTTCGCTTGCCCTCGTTGGCGCGCTGCGGGAGCGGAGCCGTGTCTCGGCGGTCTCTCCAATGGCCTGATCTGGGCCGAAGGGCGCCCATGGGATACGCTCGAATGGCAAAAATCATTCCCACTCGATGGTGCCGGGGGGCTTTGAGGTGACGTCGTAGACGACGCGGTTGATGCCGCGGACCTCGTTGACGATGCGGGAGGCGACGCGCGCCAGGAAGGCATGGTCGAACGGATAGCTGTCGGCGGTCATGCCATCGGTGGAGGTGACCGCGCGCAGCGCCACCACGGAATCGTAGGTCCGCGCGTCCCCCATCACGCCCACGGTGCGGACCGGCAGCAGAACGGCGAACGCCTGCCAGATGGCATCGTAAAGGCCGGCCAGCTCGATCTCTTCGAGAAAGATGGCATCGGCCTTGCGCAGCAGGTCGGCCTGGTCTCGGGATACGGCGCCCAGGATACGCACGGCAAGACCCGGCCCCGGGAACGGATGGCGTCGCAGCAGCCGCTCCGGCATCCCGAGTTCGCGCCCAAGCGCACGCACCTCGTCCTTGAACAGCTCGCGCAGCGGCTCGACCAGCCGCAGCTTCATCCGCTCCGGCAGCCCGCCCACATTGTGATGGGACTTGATCGTCACGCTGGGGCCGCCGTGGAACGACACCGATTCGATGACATCGGGATAGAGCGTGCCCTGCGCCAGGAAGTCGGCGCCGCCAGCCCTGTGGGCCTCCTCATCGAACACGTCGATGAAGGTGGCGCCGATGATCTTGCGCTTGCGCTCCGGATCCGCGACGCCGGCAAGAGCGGCGAGGAAGCGCTCGGAGGCATCCACGTGCACCAGCGGGATGTTGTAGTGGCCGCGAAACAGAGAAACCACCTCATCGGCCTCGCCGTGGCGCAGCAGGCCGGTATCGACGAAGATGCAGGCGAGCTGCTCGCCGATCGCCTCGTGCAGCAGCACCGCCGTCACCGAGGAATCGACGCCGCCCGACAGTCCGCAGACCACCCGCCCGGTCCCCACCTGATCGCGGGCGCGGGCGATCGCCTGGCCGCGGAACGCCGCCATCGTCCAGTCGCCGCCGCAGCCGGCGACCTTGTGGGTGAACGCCTGCAGCAGTGCTGCGCCGTGCGGCGTGTGCATCACCTCGGGATGGAACTGCACCCCGTAAAGGCACCGGGCGTCATCGGCGATGACGGCGAACGGCGCGCCCTCGGAAACGGCCACGGCGCGGAAACCGGGCGGCAAGCTCGTCACCCGGTCGCCGTGGCTCATCCACACGGTCTCGCGGCCGCCGGGAGCCCAGACGCCGTCGAACAGCGCGCAGGGTTGGACCACTTCGACAGTAGCGCGGCCGAACTCGCGGGAATGCCCGGCCTCCACGCGGCCGCCCAACTGCTCCACCATCGTCTGCTGGCCATAGCAGATGCCCAGCACGGGGACGCCGGCCGCGAAGATCGAGGGATCGGCGCGGGGTGTATCCGCTTCCGTCACCGACGCCGGCCCGCCGGACAGAATGACGGCGCGCGCCCCGAATTCCCGGACGAACGCCGCATCCACCCTGGTGCACGGATGGATCTCGCAATAGACGCCGCCCTCGCGCACCCGGCGCGCAATGAGCTGGGTCACCTGGCTGCCGAAATCGACGATGAGGATACGGTCGGTCATTGCCATCAACCTGATGTTGTGACGGGGGTCACAGGCTCAGAAAGCTTCTACGCTTTCGTAATGAAAGAGCCGGTCATCGAGGGAATAGTCAGGAAGCAGCTTAGTATCGTCTGTATTCATCTTCAGGAATCACGCATATCACCCTCGCGTCGACCGACGGTTCCAAGAATCCTCGTCATCGCGAGCGAAGCGATCCACCGTCCGCAGCCTCTTGCTCAGACTGGATTGCCACACCCGCTGCGCGGGTTCGCAATGACGTCGGCGGGGATATTCGAGGCGTCGGGGCGCCGGACGAAGGCCGGAACGAACGAAGTCGCGATCGCTCACGTCCCGCCCTGTCCCGCATAGTTGGGGGCTTCGCGGGTGATG
This sequence comes from Rhodospirillales bacterium, assembly GCA_036787145.1. Taxonomy (GTDB): domain Bacteria; phylum Pseudomonadota; class Alphaproteobacteria; order Rhodospirillales; family Defluviicoccaceae; genus Defluviicoccus. Next base: position 11,116 of record DAIQPV010000003.1, on the reverse strand, counting down.
GTGACGTCGTGGACATGGCTTTCGCGCAGGCCCGCGAACGTGGTGCGGCGGAAAGTGCAGCCGCGCTGCATCTCGGCGATCGTGGGATTGCCGGTATAGCCCATCGCCGCCCGCAGGCCGCCGGTGAGCTGAACGATGACATTCGCCACCGGCCCCTTGTAGGGCACCCGGCCCTCGATTCCCTCCGGCACCATCTTCAGCGCGTCGCCCACCTCCTGCTGGAAGTAGCGGTCGGCGGAGCCGCGCGCCATCGCGCCGATCGAGCCCATGCCGCGATAGCCCTTGTAGGAGCGGCCCTGATAGAGAAACACCTCGCCGGGGCTCTCGTCGGTGCCGGCGAACAGGCCGCCCAGCATGGCGCAGTCGGCGCCGGCGGCGATCGCCTTCGCCAGGTCTCCCGAATAGCGGATGCCGCCATCGGCGATGACCGGAATGTCCTGGGCGCGGCACACGTCGGCCACATCGACGACGGCGGTAAACTGCGGCACGCCGACGCCGGCGACCACGCGGGTGGTGCAGATCGAGCCGGGTCCGATGCCGACCTTCACCGCATCGGCGCCGGCGTCGATCAGCGCGCGCGCCCCGTCCGCCGTGGCAATGTTGCCGGCGATGACCTGCGCCGAATTGCTCCGCTTCTTGATCTCGGTGACGGCGGCCAGCACCCCGCCGGAGTGGCCGTGGGCGGTGTCGATGACCAACACGTCCACCTCGGCGTCGAGCAGCGCCAGGGCGCGCTCCAGGCCGGCGGCGCCGATGCCGGTGGCGGCGCCGACCCGCAGGCGGCCGCGCTCGTCCTTGCACGCATCGGGGAAGCGCTCCGCCTTCTCGATGTCCTTGACGGTGATCAGGCCGACGCAGCGGTAATCGTTATCGACCACCAGCAGCTTCTCGATCCGGTACTTGTGCAGCAGCCGCTTCGCTTCGTCGCGGCCGACGCCGTTATGGACGGTGACCAGCGGCTTGTCCGGCTGGTCGCGGGTCATCAGTTCGCTCACCCGCTGGCGGGGGTCGCTGGCGAAGCGCACGTCGCGATTGGTGAGAATGCCCAGCAGCCGGCCGGTGCCGTCCTCGACCACCGGCACCCCGGAGAACTTGTGAGACTTCATCAGGCCCAGCGCGTCCGCCAGGCTCGCGTTCGGTCCGATGGTCATGGGATCGACGACCATGCCGGATTCGTATTTCTTGACCTTGCGGACCTCGCGGGCCTGCTCATTCACCGACATGTTCTTGTGGATCACGCCGAGGCCGCCGCCCTCCGCCATGGCGATGGCCAGCGCACTCTCGGTGACCGTGTCCATCGCCGCCGAGATCAGCGGAATGCCGAGGTGCACGCGGCGGGTCAGCCGGGTTCGGATATCGGTTTCTGCGGGCAGCACGGCTGACGCCGCCGGCACCAGCAGCACGTCGTCGAAGGCCAGGGCTTCGGGGATGTTCATGCCAGCTCCGCAACGGGTTGGCACGGCATCATACACATCGCAAGCGCCTTGCCAAGCCGCTTGCGGCGGGGGGGCGTTCAGCCCGCGGCGCCGGCGGTGTCCCTTCGCCCGGCTTGTCCGGCCACCGGCCCGCAAACGCAAAGAGCCCCGCCGCAACGGTCGCGGCAGGGCCGGGTTCGGCAGCGCCCAGAGCTTTGGCTTGAAAGGCTGGCGCCGGCGGGTGGTTACTGGTCTTGAGGGGGCACGACCTTCAGGATGTACTTGATCCGAAGCGAGAAGCCAAAATCGGGCACGCTGCCGTAGGACGTCAGGACGTAGGTTCCTGATTTTGTCGGACGAAACGCGGCCCAGTGACCGTCATCGAAGGCCAGTGCCGGGTTTGGCTTGGGGAAGAGCCCGCCACCCGGGTCGGTCAGTCCAAGGACGTTGTCTGGTGGATAGGTGACCGAAAACGGCGCGCCGCCGGTTATCCTGCGGACCGTCAGCGTTTCCACCGACCCTCCCGGCGCCCGGAGAGTGGCCCGCGCCACCTTGATCAGGTCGCCGAGCCCTTTGGCACAGGCGCGCAGGTAGGTGAGCTTCTGGGGCAAGGGCGCCGCGGGATCGAGGTTGCCGAGGGCGACTTCCCCGGCGGTGTCGCAGGCGCCGTTCAAGACCGGGAGCAGCACGCTCGTGCCGAGGGGAATGGTACAGGTCCGGGTCACGTCCGGCGTGCCGGTGGTCTCCGCGCCGTCGCTGACCGCGGAGACGATATCAACGACCTTAAAGATGCCGCCGACGAACCAGGCGGGCCCGTGCTGGCCGACCATGCAGAAGTCGCTGCTCGGATCGACCTGGTTCGGCAGGGTGTCCGGGTCGAGGCGCAGCGGGTGAACCGAAGCAGGAATCGAGAACGCCCACTGCCACCACGCCGCCGTCATCGCCGGTGTGACTGTCGGTTGCGCCACGGCCGGGTTTGGCGGCGGCGCGGCTTCCGCATTGGAGGCGTTCGCCGAAGTCCAGCCGGCAAGTATGGCCAGTGAAAAAAACAGAGATAGCCTGCGAAGTGATTTTTCCACCGCAATGATATTGACTTTCATTTGTTTTCTCCCCTTCCACAAGGAAAGAAAACGATACGCTTACTTGAAATATCGTCAATATATTTTCTAGTAAAACTCTATGTTAATACTTTTTACCTATTGGGGATCCCGCAATCAGACCTTTTTGCATACACCTATCGCTGGCGACCTGACGCCTCGGTCGCAAGCGACAGGGGCGCCGGCGGCGAGACAAAAGAGGCCGATGCGGCTTGGCGGAGGAGTTGCGCGCGCGTATATACCCGGTCTTGGCACATCTGCACGAAGAAGTCATCGCACCCGTGGATCAGCATTCCCACCCGCAGGCGGAGCACGACCGGATCGAGCTCACTCTTCCCGACGGCGCCGTCCGCTCTGTCGCCGGCTCGATTTCCGGTGCCGAGCTTGCCCATGACCTCAGCCTCTCGCTGGCGAAGTCGGCGCTCGCTTTGCGCCTCGACGGCGCGCTGGTCGATCTGGCGAGCCCGATCGACCGGGATGCCCGCGTCGCCATCGTCACCTCCAAGGACCCCGACGCGCTCGAACTCATCCGCCACGACGCCGCGCACGTCATGGCGCAGGCGGTGCAGGAGCTGTTCCCCGGCACGCAGGTGACCATCGGCCCCGCGATCGAGAACGGCTTTTACTACGATTTTGCCCGTGCCGAACCGTTCAAGCCCGAGGACCTGCCGGGCATCGAGGAGCGGATGCGGGAGATCGTCGACCGCAACCTGCCGATCGTGCGCGAGGTCTGGGATCGCGACCAGGCGATCGCCTATTTCGAAAGCATCGGCGAGCACTTCAAGGCCGAGCTGATCGCCGCTATCCCGGAAGGTGAGGCGGTCAGCGTCTACCGGCAGGGCGACTGGCTCGACCTCTGCCGCGGGCCGCACCTGCCGTCCACCGGAAAGCTGCCGAAGGCCTTCAAGCTGACCAAGCTGGCCGGCGCCTACTGGCGCGGTGATGCCCGCAACCCGCAGCTGCAGCGCATCTATGGGACCGCCTGGGCGCATCCGAAGCAGCTCGATGCCTATCTGACGATGCTGGAAGAGGCCGAGAAGCGCGACCACCGCAGGCTGGGCCGCGAGATGGCGTTGTTCCACTTCCAGGAAGAGGCAGCGGGCTCGGTTTTCTGGCATCCGCACGGCTGGACGCTCTATCGCGTGCTGCAGGACTACATGCGGGCGAGACTGGACGCGGCCGGCTATGTCGAGGTCCACACGCCCCAGCTCTACGAGCGCGTTCTGTGGGAAAAATCGGGACACTGGGAAAAGTTCCGCGAGCACATGTTCGTCATGGAGTCCGAGGAAAAGGTGCTCGGGCTGAAGCCGATGAACTGCCCCGGCCACGTCCAGATCTTCCGGCAGGGGATCAAGAGCTATCGCGATCTGCCGCTGCGCATGGCCGAGTTCGGCTCCTGCCATCGCAATGAGCCCTCCGGCGCGCTGCACGGCCTGATGCGGGTGCGGGCCTTTACCCAGGACGACGCCCACATCTTCTGCACCGACGCACAGATCACCTCCGAGACGCTCGCCTTTTGCGACCTGCTGCGAAAAGTCTATGCCGACTTCGGCTTCACCGAGATCGTCGTCAAGTTTTCCGACCGCCCGGCGACGCGGGCCGGCAGCGACGACATCTGGGACAAGGCGGAGGCGGCGCTGCGCGAGGCCACCGCGGAAGCCGGGATCACCACCATCCTCAACCCCGGCGAGGGCGCCTTCTACGGGCCGAAGCTGGAGTTCGTGCTGCGCGACGCGATCGGCCGGGACTGGCAGCTCGGCACTTTGCAGGTCGATTTCGTGCTGCCGGAGCGGCTTGACGCGTCCTATGTCGGCGAGGACGGTGAGAAGCACCGGCCGGTGATGCTGCACCGGGCGATCCTGGGATCGTTCGAGCGGTTTATCGGCATCCTCATCGAGCATTGGGCCGGCCGGCTGCCGCTGTGGCTGGCGCCGGTGCAGATCGTGGTCGCCACCATCACCAATGAGGCCGATGCCTACGCCGGCCAGGTCCTGGAAACGCTGAAGGCTCACGGCTTTCGGGCGGAAGCGGATTTGCGCAACGAGAAAATCGGCTACAAGGTGCGCGAGCATTCACTGGCCAAGGTCCCGGTGATGCTGGTGGTCGGCGCGCGGGAGAGCCGGGAGGAAACCGTGGCGATCCGGCGGCTCGGCAGCCAGGCACAAGAAACGGTTGCCTTGCAGGATGCCGTTGCTACACTCAAAGCTGAAGCTTTTTCGCCGCAACCGGCGGCTGCGGCGTCAGAACAGGCGAGGGCGGGCTGAAGCTGCTGTTTTCCTTTGTGGCAATGGGTGGTGCGGCATAGTGGTTCCAAGAGTTGACAGCGTTGTTTGATCACATCGGCTTAAGGGTCGGAAACGTCACGCGAAGCCGGGCATTCCACGCAGCGACATTGGCACCGCTTGATATCCAGTTGGTAACGGCAACGGACGAGCTGTGGTCGGGCGGCCGCGACGAGGGGCCTCGCGGCGTTCGTGCGTCGTACCGCTATGGCGCCTTCGCCTTCGATCCCGACAACCACAACAGTGAAGCCGTCTGCCATGCGGCTTGACCGGTGCGCAGCGCGGCGCCGGTTCTGCGCACCGCAAAGCTGGTCATTTTTTCCGTCGCGGCCCCGTGCTGCCGCGACGGGCACATCGGTCTGCCCGGTCGGGAGCCCGGGCGAACGCAACCCTGAGAATGGAGGTATATCATCGCCAAATCACCGGTAGCCCAGGCGCCGGCTCGGGAGGGGCCGCGCGTCAACGACGAGATTACCGCGCCGCAGGTGCGGGTCGTCGGCGCGGAAGGAGAGATGATCGGCGTCCTGCCGATCGGCGAAGCGATCGATCTGGCCTTTGACGCGGGTCTCGACCTTGTCGAGATCGCCGCCGCCGCCGATCCGCCTGTCTGCAAAATTCTCGACGTCGGAAAGTACAAATACGAGATTCAAAAGAAAAAGAACGAGGCTCGCAAGAAACAGCGAATTATCGAGGTCAAAGAAATCAAGATGCGGCCGGGCATCGATGAGCATGACTATCAGGTCAAGATCCGCAGCATGCGGCGCTTCCTGGAAGAAGGCGACAAGGTGAAAGTCACCATCCGCTTCCGGGGGCGCGAACTGGTGCACCAGGACCTGGGCCTGAGGGTGCTCGACCGGGTGCGCGGGGAGCTGGAGGAACTGGGCAAGGTCGAACAGATGCCCCGCATCGAGGGTCGGCAGATGGTGATGGTCCTTACCACCCGGTAGGATGCGGCGGGATCGAGCTTGAGCGGATCCCGAGGATTGTCGACTGGGGGCAGTGCCCGTGATCCTGGCGGATTCTCTGATTGACGGCTGGCTTGCCGAGGATGCTCCCTTCGGCGACCTGACGTCGCGCGCGCTGGGCATCGGCACTGAACCGGCGCAGATGCAATTCGCGGCGCGGGCGGCGGGCGTGGCGTGTTGCCTGGAGGAAGCCGAGCGGCTGCTGCTGCGCTGTGGCGCGTCCGTGCGGCGGCAACGATCCAGCGGCGACAGGGTGAGCGTCGGCGATCCGCTGCTGCTCGCCGAAGGGCCGGCAGATGGGTTGCTCCGTGCCTGGAAGACCGCGCAGACGCTGATCGAGGAGGCATCCGGCATCGCCTCGGCCACCCGGCGGATCGTTGATGCGGCGCAGGCTGTTGCTCCGGACATCGCGGTCGAGTGCACCCGCAAGACGATGCCGGGCGGACGCGCCCTTTCGGTGCGGGCGGTGCTGGCCGGCGGCGCGGGCATGCACCGGCTCGGGCTGTCGGAAAGCATCCTGATCTTTCCGGAATACGCCCTCCTGCAAGGAGGCTGGTCCCGGATCGTAGAGCGCGTGCCGGCGCTGAAACGCGCGCAGCCGGGCCACAAGATCATGGTGGAAGCGAAATCGCTGGCCGATGCGCTGGCGCTGGCGCAAGCCGGTATCGATGTGGTGCAGGTGGACAAAATGCCGCCGGAGACGGTAGCGACCCTGGTCCAGCAGACCCGGCATCTGGCTCCGCCTCCCGCCATCGCCGCCGCCGGCGGCATCAACGAGGATAATGCCGCCCGCTACGCCGGGACCGGCTGCCACGCGCTGGTCACGTCCGCGCCTTACTGGGCGCGCCCGGCCGACGTGCAGGTTACGATCGAGAGCGGCTAGGACACCGGCAGTGCGGCCTCAACTTCCCCCGGGCTCTTCATCGGCGGGGGAACACAGTCGTCTTCGCCGCCGACGATCAGCGCCCGCCAGTCGGCCCGCTGCGGCATCAGCGGCGGCTTGGCCGTGTGCGCCGGCGCTTCGCCCATGGCAGGGATGGCACCGGCGGCGTCACGCTCGGAAATCTCCATGCGCCGGTAGAAGAGGTTGTAGATCGACCAGAGCGTCCGGCTGCGGCCGCCCTTCCAGGGAAAGCGCCGGGCCATCGACGTGGGGGAATAGAAGCGGTCGTAGGCGAGCCACTGGCCGTCGCGCAGCGCCTCGGGGGCGAGCCCGACCGGCTTGTAGACGACATGATGCTGGTCGTAGGCATTCCAGTCGAACGAGGCAATGCGGTCGTTCTTCAGCATCTCGAACCAGTTCAGCGTCCCCGGATAGGGCGTCATGATCGAAAAGCCGCAGGCGTCGTAGCCGGCCTCGACGGTAAACTTCGCCGTCTCCTCGAACACCGACGGCTCGTCCTGGTCGAAGCCGAACATGAACAGGCCGAACACCAGGATGCCGTGGCTGTGCAGCTTATCGACGAGCTCGCAATAGCGTTCGGGTGTGTTCTGGTACTTGTGCGCCCGGCGCAGCGTCTCGCGCGACAGCGATTCGAAGCCGATCGCCAGCATGTTGCAGCCGCTCTCGGTCGCCGCCTCCAGCAACTCGTCATCGAAGGCGGCGCCGCTGTTGACGCCCGCCTGCCAGCTCAGGCCGCGGCCCTTCAGCGCCCGCATGATCTCCAGCGCCCGCTCCTTGGTGCCGAAGAAGTCGGCATCGTTGAGAGCGATGTTCTTCTGGCCGGCGGTCTCGATCTCGCGCACCACCTCGTCGACCGGGCGGTAGCGGAAGCGCAGGCCGTACATGAGCTGCTCGGCGCAGAAGGTGCAGGCATGGTGGCAGCCGCGCGAGGTCTGGATGAACGTCCGGTTGATATAGCGCTTCGGCTTGATCAGGTCGTAGCGGGGGATCGCCATGTCGGCCATGGAGTGCAGCCGGTCCGCCTTGTAGGTTCCCTTGAGGGTGCCATCCTCGAGATCATCGAGGATCTGCCCCATCAGGAACTCCACCTCGCCGATGACGACCGCGTCGGCGTGCTGCAGGGCCTCGTTCGGCATGAAGCTGGGGTGGACACCGCCCATGATGACGGGGATACCGCGGGCGCGGAAGCGGTCGGCGATCTCGTAGCCGCGCTTGACGTACGACGTCATCGCCGAGATGCCGACCAGATCGGCGGTCAGGTCGAAATCCACCGGCTCGATGTTCTCGTCGGTGAGGATGACCTCGTACTGGTCCGGCGGAATGAGTGCGGCGACCGCGAGCAGGCCGGCCAGCGGTGAATACAGCGAGCGGCCCATGTACATCGGCCGGGTGATGGCGGAGTCGGCACGGGGATTGACCAGATAGATCCGTCGCGTGCGCATTCTTCGTGCCCTCCTGTCGGAAGCGAGGCCGCGGTGCTCCCGCGCCTCATGCATCAGACATTGCTCTCCCTGGGCCCCGGTCCGGCCAGCCGCCGGCCGAAGCACGTTTTCTTATCTCGCGAGCTCCGTTCGCCCGATGGCAGCAGAGAGCCCGATGGCAGCATAGAGAATGCGACGCATCATGAAAGCGAATTTGCGCACGACCTTGAAGGAGGCCCAGCGGGCACACCGTGCGTTCGTCTCATCCCCGCGAGAGGGCGAGGAGCCTTTCGACGACAAGGCCCTGGAATAACCCCGGCAGGTCCGCCGAAGCGCCGCTCAGTCGCCGAACTTCGCCACGTAGCCGTCGGAGGAGTCCGGGTCAACTTTGGGGATATTGCCCGCCACCAACAGGTTGTCGGCCGGATCGAATGCCGCGTACTCGAGCCTGTGACCCAACCAGAGGTCCACCCACAGCGTCCATCGCCGCACGCCGTCGGGCGTAAAGGATGCGGCGAACTGGCGGGAACTGTTCTTGCCGGTGAACACGGCATTGTCGTTCGAATCGATGGCGACACGGTGTCCGAACCCCGATCCGCCGCCAAACGTTTGCCTCCAGAGCTGGTCGCCCGCCGGCGTATAGGCGGCCTGGAACGACCGTGTGTTGGTTGCTGCTCCATGTTCGGTGCCCGTGAGAAGGATCGTGCCGTCCGAAGCGACGGCGACCCCGCCGCCAGAGTCGTTTCCATCCACGAGGAACTTCTTGAACCAAAGGGGATCCCCCTCAGGCGAATAAGCAGCGAGAAAGACATCCTGCCCGGTCGGCCCGAACAGCACCGAGGTCGTGCCGGTAACAACGATGGTGCCATCCGGCGCCAGGGCAACGCCGGAAATCCACGTGCGCCCGGTTGCCACCACTTGGCGCCACTTCTCGCTCCCGTCCGGACCGTACGTGATCAGAACGACGTCCGTTCCCAGGGTCCCTCCGACGACGACGTTGCCGACAGAATCGGCGGCAACCGCGTCGAAGGAATCGGAACTGCTGGTGCCCACCTGGTGCTTCCAGCGGGTCGTGCCGTCGGCAGAGTAACTGAAAATAAAAGCGTCAGAATCACCCGCCTTGCTCCCAAACAGCCAACCATAGGTCCGACCGACGACGATGATGTTCCCGGTCGGATCTGTCGTCGCGTCCCGGGCGCGATCGGTCGCTCTCGACCCCTTTTGCCGGCGCCAGAGCACTGCCCCGGCGGGCGAGTATTTGATGAGGAAGATATCCGAAGATCCCGCGTTGGGCTGACCGATGGAGCCACTCGTGCTCCCGGCGACGATGACGTTCCCAGCCATATCGGCCGCAACCGCAGAAACGTCATCATAGAAAACGGTGCCGGGATGGCGTTCCCAAATCTTAGAAGGCGCATCTTCGGCCTGAACGGCACTAATGATCGCCAGGTTGGCGACCATAGCCGCGAGCATTCCTGCGGCAAACATTCGTCTCGCAAGGATAACCATCGCCACCCCCCGCGCCAGGAGTTAGAGCCCACAAGGGGGTAGATTTAGCAGGAAAGAGGGCAAAACGCCATCGCACCCGTTTGTTGCAACCGGTCGCGTCAGCCGTGGCTCGGGGTCAGAGTCTGGTTACAACACACGTCATGGCCGGACTTGTTCCGGCCATCCAAGGCTTGCCGCAGACGACGTGCCGGACTGCGGCGGGTGGGCAGCCCTTCATTCAGAACCCCCGCGCAACCTCGTCTCACCCCCGCGACAGCGCCAGCAGCTTTTCGACGGCGAGGGTAACCGTCAGGTTGCCGTCGTGCAGGTCCTGCTGGATCGACGGCAGGGCGGCGATGACGGCGGGGTGGTTCTTCAGGTCGGTCATCAGCCGGTCCTGCAGCATGCTCCACATCGCTTTCCACCGCTGTTGCCGGCGCTTTTCCTGGAACTCGCCGGCGGCGCTCAGCTTGTCGCGATACTCCTCCAGCTTCTGCCAGACCTCGCTCAGGCCGGTGTTCTTCAGGGCGCTGCACATCTGCACCGGCGGCTGCCAGTTGGCGCTGCGCTGCTGCATGATGTGCAAGGCGTTGCGGTAGTGGATCACCGCCTGCTTCGCCTTGATCTCGTTGTCGGCGTCGGCCTTGTTGACGACGATCATGTCGGCGATCTCGAGCACGCCCTTCTTGATTCCCTGCAACTCGTCGCCGGCGCCCGGCAGCATCAGCACAAGGAAGAAGTCGGTCATGTCGGAGACCGCCACCTCCGACTGGCCGGCGCCCACCGTCTCGACCAGGATCACGTCGAAGCCGGCCGCTTCGCAGACCACGATGGTCTGGCGGGTGGTGCGGGTCACGCCGCCCAGGGTGCCACCTGAAGGCGACGGGCGGATAAAGGAATTCTCCTGGACGCTGAGATTGGCCATCCTGGTCTTGTCGCCGAGGATGCTGCCGCCGGTGAGCGGGCTGGTGGGGTCAACGGCGAGCACCGCCACCTTCTTGCCGGCGTCGATCAGGTTGCAGCCGAACGCCTCGATGAAGGTGCTCTTGCCGACACCGGGAACGCCGGTGATGCCGATGCGGAACGCCTTGCCGGAGTGCGGAAACAGCTTCAGGCTGAGTTCGGCGGCGGCGCGCTGATGGCCGGGGTTACGGCTTTCGATCAGGGTGATTGCCCGGCCCAGCATCGAGCGGTCGCCGGAGAGGACGCCTTTCGCCAATTCCTCGACGTCGGGCCGCCGGGAAACGACCGACGAGACCCGCGGCTGCGGAACCGCCGCCGAAGCCGGTTCCTCGCTGACTGCGTCCAAGCCTTCGATGCCCGTCGTCATGACCGTCCTTCCCTTGCCCCGGCTACTACCGTCCCCGGGGCACCCGCCGGATGAAGCGAGCGCGGCCAGAGGGTAAGGAGAAGCGGCGCTTCCCCGCACCCATCCGATACGCGTGCCTTGCGGCGCGGCGTCAGGCCGCTTCGCTGGTGTAGCCCAGCTTTTTGCTGAGGGCGTTGAGCAGCGTGATCGCCGCCTGGCTGATCACCGTGCCGGG
>DAIQPV010000248.1:0-5067 GCA_036787145.1 Rhodospirillales bacterium | reverse complement strand
CGATGGTGCAGCGGCCGCCATCCCCAATCTCGTCCGTTCCCTGTTCGGCCGCGGCGTGAAACCGCGATACATCGCCCGTATCGTCACCGACCTGAATCGGAAATTGTTTCGACGCGTCTTCGAGCAGGCGGCCCCCCCCGAACTGCAGGAGGGGGTTTGCCTGATGGTCATGGGAAGCGAAGGACGGGGCGAGCAGTTGCTGCGCACCGACCAGGACAATGGCCTGATCTTTCGCAGTGAGCCGAAAGACGGTGAGCGCGCGAGGCTCGCGGAGCCGTTCACCCACACGTTGATCGAGATGGGTTACCCGCCGTGCACGGGGAATGTCATGGTCACCAATCCGGAGTGGGCGCAGACGCTGACCACCTATCGCCGGGACCTGCGACGCTGGCTCGCGCAGCCGACGGGCGAGGCGTTCCTGAAGCTGGCCATTCTCTACGACGCCAGTCCGGTGGCCGGCGACGCGGGGCTGTTGATCGACATCAAGGCGCTGTTGTTCGACCTGCTCGGCCAGGAAGAAGCGTTTGCCGGTCACTTCGCCAAAGCGACGCTGACGTTTCCGACGCCGTTGGGCTTCCTCAATCGCTTCAGCTACACGACGACCGCTGATGGTGGCCAGGGGATCGACATCAAGAAGGGCGGCATTTTTCCGATCGTTCATGGCGTGCGGAGTCTGGCGTTGGAGTACCGGGTGACGGAGACCAACACCATCGCCCGGGTCCAGGCGCTGAGCGGTCGCGGACCCTTCAGCGAAGAGTTCACCGCCGACCTGATTGAGGCCTTCGATTTCATGGGCATGCTGCGGCTTCGCCATCAGTTCGCGGCCATGGATCGTGGCGAAACCCACGACAACGTGCTCGATATCCAGCAATTGCGGGGGTTCGAGCGCAACCTGCTGCGCGATTCCCTCAAGATCGTCAAGCAATTCAAGGCTGACGTAACTCATCACTTCCGGCTCAACATGTTGGGATAATGGAGGAATGGCACTGCGTTCGTGCTGGCGAGCGAGCGCGAGATGCGGCACACTGAAAGGGCGGCCGGGCGGAGGCCTGAGGGGATGTACTGTTTTTGTCGGCCGCGCTATCCCTGGCACCGCCCGGCGGAAAAGACAGGGAGGAAACTGCGGGAGACAGGGTAATGCAGATCGTCAAGGACCTGATGGTGCCGCTAGAGGCGTACACCCGCCTCGCCGATGACGCGACGTTGTATGATGCCGTCAAACTGCTGGAGAAATCGCTCACCGATCCCGGCTCTGATCCGAGCCGGCCCCGGGATCGCGCCGTTCTGGTGCAGGCAAAGGATGGCCGGGTCCTTGGCAAGCTGTCGATGTGGGACGTTCTGCGCGGGTTGGAACCGCGCTACGAGCTGCCGGTCGAGCCGCTTTTCGTGATCGAGGAGTACTTTACCTGGACGCACGCGATGTTCGTCAACATCAAGGAGAGGGCTCGCACGATCGCAGCGAAGGACCTGCTGAGCGAGCATTCCCATGAGGAAATGATCGACGAAAGCGCGTCGCTCGATCAGGCGGTACAGCAACTGGTTCACGGCAGGCTGCTGTCGTTGCTGGTCACTCATGACGGTTATGTCGTGGGCGTCCTGCGATTGAGCGACGTCTTGACCACGATTGGCAGCATGCTGGACGCGTCGGACACGCAGGCGGCTTAGACCTGGCGTTAACTTTCGTCCGGCTGGCGAGGCCGCGCCCCCCGCCATCGCCAGCTGTACTCCCGCAGGCTATGGAGGATATTGCGCGAGGTTGAGGGGCGCTTGGTGGCCAGCCCGGCGCCGAGCAGCCGGTGACGCCCGCTACTGGCATTGCCAGCGGCCAGCCAACCCATTACCTTTTCGCGCGCGGGGAGTGGCGCAGTCTGGTAGCGCATCTGCTTTGGGAGCAGAGGGTCGCTGGTTCGAATCCAGTCTCCCCGACCACTGATTTCAACAACGCGCCGGATTTGAAACATCTGAGCGGAGGCTGGTATTCGGCGATGGTCTGTGCCGTCGCGGACCGGAGGGGGTGTCGGCCGCATCCATCGCACAGGTTGCGACGGGACGGCTTCTGCAGGGCTGACGTGGTACCGCAGACGGTTGGTGGGGCATGCGGGCTCCCTTAGATGTCGCCCCGGATCTCCGAAACCAACAAAAATTGATAAGGCGGCGCCGAAGCACCGCCTTTCCTTTCTCATGATTCCTCTGTTCGAGGTGATCAGGCAAGCTGGTCTGCCCAGAGTTGCCGCGGAACCGCCGGGCGCGGATCTTAAGCGCTGCGGAGCGGATTACTTTTCCGGAGGTGCGGCGCAACGCCGAGTCCAATTCGTGAAGCAATCCAGCGGTCGTCGTCGGTCAGATCAATCGCCGGAGAAGATGATTTCAGCGCCACCTGTCAGCGAGTGTTGCCGACGGATCGGGTGTTTTGTCCTTGACAGAGAGCGGGGCGGCGGCGACACCATGGTGCGGCTTCAGACGGGGCAGCAAAGCTCCGCGGCCGGGCGTGCAAGACGATAAACACGCCGAAGTCTCCGGGCAGGATAAGCGGCAGGTCGCATGTCGGTTCGTTCCGACGGCGGCGGAGGTGACGGGCCAGCCCTGGCGCGTGAGCGAACACTTCGTTCGCCTGATCGGCAACACAGGCGTTCGCCTGATCGGCAACACAGGGGGCGTCCGGAGATCGGGACACGTGGAATATTTCCTGCAACAACTGATCAACGGGCTGACGCTGGGAGCGATCTACGGGCTGATCGCCATCGGCTACACGATGGTCTACGGCATCATCGGCATGATCAACTTCGCCCACGGCGAGATCTATATGATCGGCGCCTTCATTTCGCTGATCACGTTCCTGCTGCTCGGGGTGCTGGGAATCACCTGGCTGCCGCTGGCCTTGCTCATCGTCCTGGCGAGCGCGATGTTCTTCACCGCCGTTTATGGCTGGACGCTGGAGCGGATCGCCTACCGGCCGCTGCGCTCGTCGCCGCGGCTGACGGCGCTGATCTCGGCGATCGGCATGTCGATCTTTTTGCAGAATTACGTCCAGATCCTGCAGGGCGCCCGGGTCAAGTCCTTGCCGCCCGTCCTGCCGGGGGGCTTCATGTTGATGGAGAAGGACGGTTTTGTCGTTCAGATCAGCTATCTGCAGATCGGCATCATTGTGCTGACGCTGGTCCTGATGGCCGCATTCTCGCTGCTGATCTCGCGCACCGCCATGGGCCGGGCGCAGCGGGCCTGCGAGCAGGACATGAAAATGGCCTCGCTGGTCGGCATCGACGTCGACAGAACCATCTCGACCACCTTCGTCATGGGTGCGGCCCTGGCGGCCGTCGCCGGCATGATGGTGACGCTGTATTACGGTGTGATCGACTTCTATATCGGATTTCTTGCCGGCATCAAGGCCTTCACCGCGGCGGTTCTTGGCGGCATCGGCTCGCTGCCGGGGGCGATGCTGGGCGGCGTGCTGATCGGACTGATCGAGGTGTTCTGGTCCGCTTACTTCACGATTGAATATAAGGATGTGGCGGCGTTCTCGATTCTGGTTCTCGTGCTGATTTTCAGGCCGACCGGGCTTCTTGGGCGGCCGGAAGCGGAAAAAGTATGAGCCAGGTGTCGCCAGGAAGCGGGGCCGGGGGGGCGTCGGTGCTACCGTGGCTCGCCGCGGTGCGCGAGGCGGCGCTTGCGGCGGTGGTCGCGCTCGTGGTGGCGGTTCCGCTGATGGGTTTCGAGACGGTGCAGCAGGCCTCCGGCCTGGAACTGCGGACCCGGTGGGACTGGGTTGCGATTGCCGTTGCATCCGTCTTCGTCGGCCGGTTGCTGCTGGCGCTGTTGCGGCCGGCACGCCGCCGCCGGACAGGCGGCGTCGCTGCGGTCGGCCACGTGGGCCGGGCGTTTCGCGACCTGGCGCGATGGCTGGGGCCGGCGGCGATCGTTTTTGCGCTGACGCTGCCGCTGATGCCGTTTTCCGACCGCTACATCCTCGACGTCTCGATCCTTGTCCTCACCTACATCATGTTGGGCTGGGGGCTGAATATCGTCGTCGGGCTGGCTGGCCTGCTGGACCTCGGCTACGTCGCGTTCTACGCGGTCGGAGCGTATTCTTACGCTTTGCTATCCCTCAATTTCGACTGGAGCTTCTGGGTCTGCCTGCCGCTGGCCGGCCTGTTCGCGGCGAGCTTCGGCATCCTGCTGGGCTTTCCGGTGCTGCGGCTTCGCGGCGATTATCTGGCGATCGTCACGCTGGGCTTCGGCGAGATGATCAGAGTCATTCTGATCAACTGGTACAAGCTGACCAACGGTCCAAACGGGCTGTCCGGGGTCCCCCGCCCGTCGTTCTTCGGGCTGCCGTTTTCGGCGTCGGCTCCAGCCGAAGGCGGTGCAACGTTCAGCTCCTTTTTTGATATCGCCTATTCGTCCACCCACCGGGTCATCTTTCTTTATTATCTGATCCTTGTCCTGGCGTTGCTGACCAATCTGTTCACGCTGCGCATCCGCCGGCTGCCGATCGGCCGCGCCTGGGAGGGCCTGCGCGAGGACGAGATCGCCTGTCGTTCGCTCGGCATCAATCCGACCAACACCAAGCTCACGGCGTTTGCGATCGGAGCGATGTTCGCCGGCTTCGCGGGATCGTTCTTTGCCACGCGACAGGGATTTGTCAGTCCCGAGAGCTTTACCTTCATCGAGTCGGCGATCATTCTCGCCATTGTCGTTCTGGGCGGCCTCGGCAGCCAGATGGGCGTCGTCATCGCTGCTATCGTCCTGATCGGCGGACCGGAGCTGGTCCGACAGCTCGAGGATTTCCGCATGCTCGCCTTCGGTGGCCTGATGGTCCTGATCATGATCTGGCGGCCCCGCGGCCTGCTTGCCTTTCGTGAGCCGACGATCCGGCTGAGGCCGAGGAGCCGGGCCGGCGAGGCGTCCGCGGAAAGTGCGCAAGGCGGATGAGCGGCAGCGGAATGTCTCAGCCGGCTGCCGCGCTGCTGACCGTTGAGCACCTGACGATGCGCTTCGGCGGGCTGGTCGCGGTGGATGATGTCGCCTTTTCAGCTCAGGACAAACGCATCACGGCGATCATCGGGCCCC
>DAIQPV010000247.1:0-5085 GCA_036787145.1 Rhodospirillales bacterium | reverse complement strand
GCGCGAGTTCGCCTGCGACGGGGGTGTCGGGCGGAAAGGCATTGGCCATCTTCATCGAGACATCGGGGCGAGGGACCAGAGCCCGTGGCAACTGCTTGGCGAGTTCCGCCGGTGTCGGCGTCGGAGCGGTCGCGGTCGTGCCGGGCGCAGTGCGCTGCAGTCGGGGTGCGATGACCGTGGCTCCGAACACGATGCCGAGGACAGTGCCGACGATAAGGCCGATGACGCTGTTGCGCATGTCAGTTCTGACGAGTGATCGGTAGCCGCAAGCCTGCCCCGACTTCCAAGGTCTCGGGCGCCGCCCACCGGAACCCGAGCGCGGACGCTAGACTGTGGCGACTCCCGACACAAGCGTCGTTCTCCGGGCTGCCGACGATCGCTTCGGCGCACCGCCCGGCGTCACATTTCCAGAGCCGGAACCTTCCCCCCAGACGGAACGTTGTACGGGAACAAGGCGATGGCGGAAGGAGACAACATGCAGAACCCGGAAATCGCTCAACAAGCCGGCGACACCTTAAAGAAGGTGACGGCAGCGGCCAAAGGAAAGGCGCGTTACGAGGGCGAGCGCCTGATCGAAGAAGCGCGCGACGAAGCGCGTGGCTTCGCCGTTGAGCGTCGCGACATAGCCGCGTCCTACGTTACCGACGTTGCTGAGGCTCTGGACACCGCCACCCAGATCCTGAATGAGCGCGGCCGCGCGCGGAGCGCCCGGTATGTGCGGCGCGCGGCCGAGGAGTTGCAGCAATTCGGTGATCGGGTGAACCGGCAGGACGTCGGGCGTTGGCTAGGAGAAATCGAGGCCTTCGCGCGCACGCAGCCTCTGCTGTTTTTCGGTGGGGCCTTCCTGCTGGGGTATGCCGCTGTTCGCTTTCTCGGCGGAAACGACCGGGCTGACGGCAGCGCGCCCCTGGAGGCAACGGAGGCCGACATCCTCGACCCGGAAAGCGGCTTCGAGCGGATGGGAACTTAACCCTGTCGGGAAAGGGGGTCGTTGTGCCACAAGAACACAAGTCGACCAAAGGGCTTGTCGCGGATTTGATTGAGCACCTGAGCCAGTTGGTGCGTCAGGAGATCCGGCTGGCCCAGGCGGAAGGCTCGGAGAAGGTGGCCGAGGCCTCGCAAGGGGCTCTCTCCATCGCTGTGGGGCTGCTGATTGCGCTGGTCGCGCTGATTGTGCTGGTTCAAGCCCTGGTGGTCGCGTTGGCGAACTTTATGCCGCCCGCGTTGGCTGCGCTATGCGTCGGCGTCGTTCTCGCCCTGATCGCAGCCGGGCTGGTATGGCACGGACAAAGCCAGCTGAGCCTGCGCAACCTGGCAATGCCAAAGACCCGGGCAAGTCTTCAAGCCAGCTCTGAAGTGATCCTGGAGGGATCGAAATGAGTGCGCCGAAAGCAGGCACGCCCGACGCCATCATGGCAGAAATCAGCGAGACCCGCACGGCGATCGCCGGAACACTGGCCGCTCTTGAGGAGAGGCTTTCGCCTGCCGGCATCTGGAATGAGGTCAGTTCCTCGCTGTCGCCGGTGCGGCAGGCATCGAACGATTTCACGCGCTCTTTGGGCGCTTCCGTCCGGGACAACCCGTTGCCGACAGCGTTGATCGGGCTGGGTGTCTGCTGGCTGGCAGTGGCCGGCGGCCGGGACGATGCCCCCCGAACGCGGGTGGGGAAGGGGCTGAGGCAGGCCGAAGCGCGGCGACGGCTCGATAGTCGTAGGTTTTATCAAATGGGAGACCTGGAAGAGATGGGTGACTACGCAGAGACCAAGGATACGGTTCGCGAGACGGGCGAACGACTCTCCGAAGGCGCTCACCGCGCCCGCGAGACAGGCGAAGAGTTGACGGACGAGGCCCGCCGGGCCGCCGGCGAGACGGGCGAACGAATCTCGGAAGGCGCTCGCCGCGCTCGCGAGACAGGCGAAGAGCTGACGGACGAGGCTCGCCGGGCCGCTCGCGAAACAGGCAAGCGGATTTCGGATGGGGCCCGTCGGGCCCGCGAAAAAGGCGAAGAGATGGCGGATGAGGCCCGCCGGGCCGCTCGCGAGACGGGCGAGCGGATTTCGGAAGGCGCTCGCCGGGCCGCCCGCGACACCCGCGAGCGAGCGGACCGTTGGGCGGCCGTCGCACGCGAGAAGTCGAGCGAGGCCTACCACCGGACTTCCGAGGCGGGGGCCCGGGTCACCGCGCTGGCACGCAATGCGGCATCGGACGGCACTGAATTTGCCCGCATGCACCCAATCGGAGTCGCCCTTGGCGTTCTGGGAGTCGGCGCCATCGTCGCGGCCGTCATGATCGCTCGCTCCGATCGTCGCAGAAGCGAAATCGGGCGGGCCGCGACGGCTGCGAGAGACTACCTGGAGGACACGGTTGACCGGGCAACCGGAGCGGCGCGGGACGGGGTCGCCCGTGCAAGGCGGTCCGCAGAGGATATGGCCGATCGATTCAGGGATGCGGGCGGCGACGCAGAGGACGATGCGCTCGATGCCATCGAAGCCGATGATCAGGTTCGGCAGGCGGCTCAAGGTCTGCACGAAGAGCGCGCATCGTTTGCTGATGGGCCGCTGGCAACTGACCGACCCGAGCAGCCAAGCAAGTCGGCTGGGTAAGGGAAGTGAATTGAGCGGCAGCGGGCCCTGGTGGGGCCTGCTGGCCGCTCTTAACGACAGAAGTGATACCGGCGCGAGGAGAGGTTGGGATGCACAGTATCTTCTATATCATCGGCGTGATTGTCGTCATCATAGCGGTTTTGTCGTTCTTAGGCCTTGCTTAGTCATAGACTTGCTGACAGCTGGCATTGCCGTGAGTTGTCTCGTCCTGCAAGGCTTGGGTCCTGCGGCTGCAATTATTCACTGCGGCGAGGGTGGCCTTTAGTCTCGCCACCCAGCCCCTCTCCCTCAGCTTCATATCTGCCGATCGCCGCCTCCAGTTCGGCGAGCTCGCGTTCAGCTTCCGCGGACGCGCCGGCCGCCCGCAGGGTATTGGCGCGGCTCAGGGCGTCTCTGTACTCAACGTCGTTGACCAGCCTCATGTCCATCGAATGGGCGGCTCAGCGAATTGTTCCGTCGCAAAGCTTCAGCCAGCAGTATTTTTTCTGGGGCCGGCCAAGAACCACGCGATGAGTCCGACGACGGGCAGTACCAAAATCGCAAGGACCCAAAGGATCTTGCCACCTGTTGAACTGCCGCTGCCAATGATGTTCACGATGGCCCAGACGTCCAACGCGATGATGACAAGCCCCAGAATCCCGCCGATCTCAAGTCCCATGCCCTACCCACTCCGATCGTCGAAGCCGACAACACACCCGCTTAGTTCGGTCGGCTGAATCGCCAGACGCCGGAACCGATGCCGTGGCGTGACAGCGCCTTTGCGTGATCCGCATCAAGGTGGCCCTGCTCATCAGCAACCCACACCGCCTCGAGTGCCAGTTCAGCGAGATGCCGGCCCTGCGCGTTCTGATAACTCTGTTCCATCGATGTCTCCAGTGCGTGCTTTCAACCGTGCCAACCCGCAAACAGCTTCAGCCATTCTTGTTCTCTCACCCTGCCCCGGCCCATTGCACCGGGGCACCGAGGTTGGCTGTCTGCGACCGGGAACTGTGGACGCAAGCCCTCGGATGCAAGAGGCGGCTCGTTGTCTCTGCAGAAAGGTGTTGCGAATTGGTCTCACCATCGATTGCTGCCGGCTCGGTGATCGACTTCCCGCGTCCACAGATGCATGACTGACCGGCATTTTCGTCTGTGGCGCCGGAGAGGCTGCCGCGCCAGATGATATTGCGGTGCATCATTTCGTCCCTGCGTCTGCCAGTTGAAGGAACATCGTGGCCGGTTTGACCGAATTGGGAGAGGTTCTCCACGAAGAACACTTCCGCATTCTCTCGTTTCTGTGCGGCATCGAGGACCGCGTCACCGGAGCCGAGGGGCAGACTCCCATCGATCCCAAGGATGACGTGGAAAAGGCGCGCCTGAGGGAGCTCGTCCTTTCCCTCGATCAGGTCATCGACCACAACGCCTTCGAGGAGGCGGTTCTCTTCCCGCTGATCTGCGAGCGGGGTGGCGCCGAACTGGCGTCGCTTTTAACCCAGGAACACGTCACCATTGGGCCGCTGGCCAGGCGGCTGCGCAGCATTTGCACGACGATCCTCGACCAGGGCATAGACGCCGGGCGCTGGGCCGAATTTCGCAGCGTTGCCGATGCCCTGTACACCGAGATGATGGCGCATCTGCAAAAGGAAGAACTGAGCGTCGTCCAACAGCTCCGGGCGTTTCTGGATGCGGACACCGACCACCGACTGGCGCTCAGGCATCTCGCCGAGCGCCCGCCGGCGCGGATCAGAGTCCCCTTCCCGGCTGCATCGTAAGTCGCTGCTGCGGGGCCGCGGCGTCGGATTGATAGCCCGATGTCCTGGAATCCCTGAGCTATGATAGACTTCTCGCAAACTTTCGCAGTGCCCACCGCTTCCTAAGCTGAACTCACGGGTGCGCGGACACTGGCAAGCACGCTCCCGGATGGAAGGGAAGCGACCATGGTGTCTCGTGTCCCCGCTGTCCCCGCCCTTGCCATCCGGGCCTTTGCCATCCGGGCCCTGGCCATTCTGACCGTGCTGGTTGCGGCACTGGCCACCGCGACGCCGCTTGCAGCGGCGCCGGACCCTGCGCCACGGCCGGTTGTCATCGCCACCGGCTCGCCGGGCGGCACGTACTACGAGTATGGCAAGGGCCTGGCCAGGCTGCTCACCGACGTCCTCAGACTGCCCGTGCTGCCGGTTGCGTCGGAGGGCTCGACGGAAACCCTTGCCAAGATCGAGAGCGGCGGCGCGCAGCTCGGCTTCGTGACGCTCGGCGTCGCCCTTGACGCCTGGAACGGTTCGGGCGACTGGACCCAGGGAAAGCGATACCGGAACGTTCGCGCCCTGTTTCCGATGTATGAAAGCGCGTTCCAGTTCATTGCGCTGGAAGACTCGCCGATCCGCTCGCTGACCGACCTCGCCGGAAAGCGGATCGGCGCAGGACCGCAGGCCGGCACGGCAGCCCTCTATGTTCCGCGGTTTCTCGCCACATTGGGCATCGAGGCGACGCTTGTTCACGGCGA
>DAIQPV010000246.1:0-5097 GCA_036787145.1 Rhodospirillales bacterium | reverse complement strand
CATCGTCGAGGAAGTTCATTGCACCGCGCCACAGATTGGCGCCACCGCTGTCCGTAATGGCGCGCAGTACCTCAGGGTTGGTCCAGATGAAATTCGCAGGCGACCACATGTCCAGCCACTGCCGCCCGGCGAAAGTGACCAATCTCTCGTGATGGCGGGACACGCCGCGCACGCCAGTGGTGGCATTATGCCACCACTGCTGCTGCAGCAAGAAGCTCTGGTGAATGACGTTGAAGGGCCATCGCTGCCAAGCAGGATCGGCGAACCGCCGATCCTGCTCCAGCGGCTCAATGCAAGTCGGGCAGTTGCGTGCGCTTGCCGCTCGTACTGCATAACGCGCGAGTCGCTGCTGCTTGTGCAGCCCCTTTTCCAGAAGGTTGCGCTGCTTGCCCGGTGAAAGACTCAGGTGCAGGGCCCAATCGTACCACGCCAACAAGCCCGCCGCCGGCGACAACCCGCCAGTGCTGCGCGCCCGCCAGGCGTTCGCAACCGCATCCAAGGCATCGGGCGGCGTGTTTTCAGATGATGCCGGCGCGGGCTTGTCAATCATGGCAACAGTAGTCATTGTCAGCCTCATTTTAGTGAGTGACATATTACTATCTAACCCTCTTTAAGCGAATATGCAACTCACGTCGCCGACGACAGTTCTTCTGGGGCATCGGCCCGCGCGGGTTTCTGGCTGACGCCGCCGAGTCGCTCTCAGCGACCCCACACAAATTGGCGTCGCAACGCACCAAGCCAAGCTGAACCAGACCACCGTTAACTGCGGTTACGATCACGCTCATTCTGTCCCGAATCGTCAGATTGACCCTCTTTCGGGGAAGAGGTTTGACGACTATAAAAGTAATACATCACTCACTACGTGGAGATCCGAACAGTGAACGAACGCCCTCAATACCTACGTGCCGAAGAACGGCGAGCCGCCACCGTACAGGCCGTTGTGGATCTGGCAGCAGAGCAAAACCCGGCCGAGATCACGACCACCGCAATTGCGGATCGAATGGGCTTGACGCAGGGTGCCCTGTTTCGCCACTTCCCCACCAAGGACGCGATCCTGGAAGCAACCCTGTCCTGGGTCAGTGAACGCCTACTGGCCCGCGTGGACAAGGCGGCCGAAGGCGCGGCGGCCCCTGCGGCGGCCCTCGAAGCCATGTTCATGGCGCATATCGACTTCGTGGCAAGACACCCGGGCGTGCCAAGAATGCTGTTCGGAGAGCTGCAACGACCGGGCGAGACTCTTCCGAAGCGAATGGTCCAGACCTTGATCCGTCAGTACGAACAGCGGCTGCGCCGCCTGATGGAAGTGGGTAAGGCGCAAGGCGAGTTGAGTGCGGGACTGAACGTGGATGCCGCGGCCGTGTTGTTCATCGGCACGATTCAGGGATTGGTCATGCAGTCACTGTTGGCCGGCAAGGTAAGTCGGATTCGCCATGATGCCCCGGCCGTGTATGCCATCTATCGCCGTGGCATTGAAACTGCGCGATGAAAGCTCTTCGCTTCCATGGTTAGGGCGTGCCAGCGCCAACCTTCACTCGGCAACACCTCTTGCCTCCGGCCTCGGGCTGCCGCTGATCCTCTCTTTGCTACTGCCATAGAAGGCCAGGCCACGAGAACTTTCCCGCTCCGGACTGGGGCGCACTTGACAAATCACGGCGCCATTAGATAGTAATAAGTTACTTTCTAATGAAGGTGCATGTGGTTTGTTTGGCAAGCTCACCTTGCCCGGATGGCCGACGTAAAGCGACGGTCCAAACCGTCGTTGACCTTGCCGCGACACAAGTTTCCGCGGACCTCACGACCGAGGCTGTCGCCAACCGGCCGGGAGTTACCCAAAGAAACGTTGATCAATCTCCCGAGGAATCTTGGGTCGGTGTGAGTGTAAGTGGCGCCATGTTGACGATGGATCTCCGCAGATTCGGGGTGGATATAAATGAAAAATCTCCTGAATAATGATCGCAAAAGCAGTCCGGCAAAGCACTTTGTATTACCATTCTCAGTGTTCGTAATATTTGCGATGGGGCATTCGATTTCCCCTGTAAGGGCAGAGCAGACGGCAATTGCCCACTATGTTGCAGACGGGCGTCCCTGGAAGATGACCACGGAAGATGGCCGCGTTACCACTCTTGTCCTTTTTGAAAACGGCAAAGGCAAGATGACCGGCGGGCCCATGGAATTGTCTCCGACATGGAGACCGACGCCAGATGGCCTATGCCTCAAACCCGGCCTCCTGCTCCCCGGGCGGTGCGGGGAATTGGTGCGATCCAATAATGGATATATCGGCACGAGATCTGGCGAGCGGATATTCAAATTGGAACGATAGGCTACGCTTCACAAGAGCGAATGGGACGAGGTCGATGTCTGAATATAGACTAAATGTGACTATAAAAGCCTGCGGTGTAGCGGCAATTCTATTTGGAATAGCCACGGTCGTTTCCGGTGGAAACGCTATTCTCGGTCTTCACGGGATACCCGAATCTCGGGAGAAAATTGTACCATTCGTCTTGTATTTTAATTTTCTTGCTGGATTTGCATACATCATCACCGGGATCGGTTTGATTTTGCGAAGCAGATGGGCGCCTGCATTCGCGGTCGCTGTTGCTGTTGCCACAGTCATTGTCTTTGCTGGCTTTGGTGTGTGGATATTCCGAGGCGGCGCATACGAAATGCGAACTCTCATTGCTATGAGCGTGCGGACCGCATTTTGGTGCATCGTGAGCATTGCCGCATTGGTTGCGCGCAATGCTTGTTCAACTTCGTCAGTTGTAGAAACTGATTTGAGATCAAATAATTCCGATTATGCCGGGAAGGAGATGCCACACCAAAAGCAACGACAAATAAGACCGTAGAATGATCGCGAAGAAAACAGCGCTGTTCAAAAATCGATCGCCGATCCTGTCATGAAATGGGAGTGGATGAGGTTGCTTCGGACGCCCCCCAGCCACCTCCGATCGCTTTGTACAGCGCTACCAGTTGCACAGCAGCTGCCGTCTGCGCGCGCAGATTTACAGTTTCGGCCTCGTGCAGAAGGCGCTGGGCCGCAAGCAACTCAATTCGCATGATATCGCCGGCGGCAAAGCGCGCTTGAGCATGACCAAAGCTACGGCGCGAGGAATCCAGTGCCGCTTGACGACGTGTCAATGTATCAAGAGCTGCATTGTAATCGCCCAAGGCACGCTCTGCATCTCCCAGTGCCGCCAGCACAGCCTGTTCATAACCCAGCGCGGTCTGCCGTTGAGAAGCTTCCCGGGCACGTATCTCTGCGCGCACACGGCCGCCGTCGAACAATCGCCACGAGATGAGCGGCACAATGGAGAGGCGCGTGCTGGACGAATCGAACCAGTCGCCCGGATTGAGCGCCTGGAATCCGCCACCGGCACCAATGGACAGCTTGGGAAACAGCTCTGCGGTAGCAACGCCGATATCGGCGGTGCTGGCAGCGAGTCGCCGTTCAGCGGCCAGAACATCGGGGCGGCGACGCAAGATGTCGGCGCGTTCCCCTACGGGCAGTGCTGGCAGGACGCGCGCAGGCGCGGCGGTGTTGAGCAGCTTCAGTTCCCGTTCCGGGGGTGCGCCGAGCAGGACACCAAGACCGAGTACTGCTCCGCGCTGACGCGCCTCAATGCCCGGTAGCATGGCATTAGCCGCAGCCCACCGCTCATGGGCTGCATCCACATCGGCGCGGGAAACATCGCCGAGAGCGGCACGGCTGCGCATGAGGTCCAGCGTCTGTTGCAACGTCGCGACCGTCGCCTGCTGCGTAAGCAATTCTTCCCTGGCGCCAGTCGCCTCGAACCATGTGCGAGCGACCTCCGCCGCGATCCGCATACGTACGCCCTGTGCCTCGGCTTCGGCCTCCTGCAACCGCGCGCTCGCGCCTTCCAGCGTCCGGTGATTGGCGCCAAACAGGTCAAGCTCCCAGGCAGCATCGAAGCCGGCATCATAGATTGTCTGCGACGCATCGAGCCCCGGAATGGAACCAACGGGCAGCGGGCCATTTTCGCTTTGCCGGCGGCGGTTCACGCTGGCGCCTGCGGAAACAGAGGGCAGTTGTTGACCAGCAGCCCGGTCGCGCAGTGCCCGCGCTTCGTCGATCCTCGCGGAGGCCTGACGGATATCCAGATTCTGCGCCAGTGCAGTGTCGACCAGTCTCTCCAGTTCTGGGTCGCCCAGCGTTGACCACCAGCGGGTAAGGTCGGCGGGCGCGGACGCTCCTGCCGCCGTCAGGGTCCAGCCGCTCCCCGTGTAAACGGAAGGTGGCCCGTGATAGTCAGGGCCGACGACACAGGCGGTCAACGAGGTAGAGCCGACTGTCACCAGTGCGGCGCGCCACCATCGGAGAGGACGCACGCCCCGATCCGTCAAGGATGCCGGTTCGCGATAGCAGATCAATCTCATTGCAGACGTCCTCGAACGAAGATGGTGGCCATGGTGAGCGACACCAGGGCGATGAGAGCCAATGGCCAAAGGCTGGCAAGAATATCGCCGGGCGACATTGCTTTCAGAAAGCTGCCTTCCACGATGATGAGGAAATGGGTGAGTGGTATCGCCTGAGCCAGCCATTGCAGCATTGTGGGCATGTTCTCGACTGGCGTGGCGAAGCCCGACATCAGAACGGCGGGTACGCCGATGGCGAAGGCGCCAAGGATGGCCTGCTGCTGGGTCGCGCTGATCGCCGAAATCATCAGGCCGATGCCCACCACCGACAGGATGAACAGGACCAGGCTGACAAATAGGAGCCCAAACGATCCGTTGAACGGGATCTGGAACGGTCCTGCGGCTGCCGCCATCATCAGAAGTCCGAGCATGGTGCCGATGACCAGCGCCGGCAGCGACTTGGACACGATGATTTCCGGCGTGGAGGTTGGCGACACCAGCAACTGGTCGAACGTTCCCAGTTCGCGTTCACGGGCGATCGACAGCGACGTGATGAGCAGCGCGCTGAAGAAGGCCAATATGCCGGAGAGGCCGGGCACGATAAACCAGCGGTACGTCAGATTGGGATTGAACCAGTTGCGCACCGCTGCCGGCGTCGTGGGCCCGGTGCCGGCGTTGGCCTCCGCACCAACCTCGGCAGCGATGGTGGAAAGATAACTGGCG
>DAIQPV010000245.1:0-5117 GCA_036787145.1 Rhodospirillales bacterium | reverse complement strand
CGCTGCTCGGCGATGGCAATGCTGCTGTCGAACTGTGCGAGCTGCTCTCGGACGCCGCCGCGTTCGAGGGTGGTGATCACCGGACTGACGGTCGCGAGCACCTGTCCGCGGAGCACGCGCTGGCCGATGACTGGGAGGCCATCCTCCGGCGGCTCGATGCGACCGCCCTGCGCCGCCTGCATGCGCCCACCGGCGGCCGGATCGGCGATCACCCGGCCGGTGATGGTGGCGGTCTGGGCAGCTTCCTCGACTCGGGCCGGCTGTGTGCGGACCGTCAGCAGCCGCTGCGTCGGCTTCGGCACGAACAGGCTGCCATCGGCGAGGCGGCGCGGGCTGTCGGCGGCGGCCGTCGCCACAAGTGCTGTGGGAGCGGTCTCGGACGCCGCATGATCCTCGCCACCGTGGGCGAATGCCGCTCCGGCGGAAGTACCGAGCGTGAGCAAAGCCAGAACGGCAGTCGCACCAACGCGGCGCTTCGCCGTCATACTATCTTCCGGTCCAGCCTTCGGCGCCGGCGCCTCCTGCGGCACGGCAACCGGCGCCGGCTGCGGTAAGTCCTTGCCGCGCCGGGGCCCGAAGCCGCGGCCGAGGACGACGCCCATCAGCAGCAGCGCGAGTCCGATCGCCCACAGGAGAGGAGCGCGAGCGAGCACAGCCAGGTTGTTCTCGCCGCCCGCTTCGTCGGCCGCCGCGGGCAGATCCAGCGTCCCGATCAGCAAGTCGCTGGTCTCACTGGTGACGATGGCAAACACGAGGTCGACGGAACCAGTTCTCGTCACCCAAGGCGCCCTCACGAGGAAGGTGCCGTCCGGCCGCGGCTCGGCTCGTACGGCGGCGCCGTCCGCCGTGACGTCGATCGTGGCTCGGGTGATCGGTTCGTTGCTGGAGAAGCGGTCGAGGAAGAGAATCATCGCCTCGCCGCGGACGATGCCGACGAGTTCGAAGCTTTCCGAACTCGCTTCCATTCGCGGAGCGACGGCCGTCGGGGCTGTAAGCGGAGGGACGCCATGATCGTGACCCTCGTGCGACTGTGCCACCGAGAAGACGGCCATGGCGGCGAACAGCAGGAACGCGATCACGGGGCCTGCGACCAGAGGGCGTCCAGCGTCGCTGACATGCCGTGGCTTCATCGAAGTGCTTCCCTCGCCGGCGACCAGGGGTTCAGTCCCAGCGCCTGGTTGAGTTGCGACTGGGCTTGCATGACGGCGACGTCGCTTTGCAGCCGGGCGACTTCGGCCTCGAACAGATTGGCGCGTGCCCGGATGAGCTCGACCAGCGCGCCCTCGCCGAGACGAACGCTGCGCTCGACCAGCTGCAGCCGCTCGGCAAGCGCGCGATGGCGCTCTTCGGCGAGCGCCGCGCGTTCCCGAGTGGCGGCAAGCTCGGCCTCCGCTCTCCCAACCGCGGCCTGGAGCTGATAGTCGGTGGCGCGAAGCCCCGCGAGCGCCCGTGTCCGTTCGACCTCGTTGGCCCTCCGCCGCGGCTCGTTGCGCCCTTCCGTGGCGAACGGGATCACCACCCGGACGCCGATGCGCTTGTCGTACGGATCGTTGTAGAGCTCGCGCTCGACCACGCCCAGCAGTGCAACCTCGGGATTGTCACGGTCCTGAATACTCAGCAGGCGGGCGTTCGCGTCCGTCACTCCGACCGTCCTGCGCAAGGCGACGCGGCGCGGGTGCCTGTCATCGGCCTGCGCCGGCACTTCGGGTTCGACGAAATCGCCTGGAGGCTCGGCGCCGGTTAGCGCGTGGAACGCAAGACGTGCTTGCGCGAGGGAGGTCTCTTCGGTGCTGAGGATCGAGCGCGCATCGGCGGTCTCGGCGACCGAGAGCAGCAAGTCGGCGCGCGCCACCTGTCCCACACGCACCTGCCGGTCGAGGTCGCCCTGCAGCGCGCGAGCGGCCTCCAGCCTTCGCCGCGCCGCCTCGACGGCGGCGGCCGCCAGCCGGACGCGCCAGTATGCGTCGCGAACATCGCCCGCAACCGCGAGCCGCGCCACGTCCAGTTCGGCGTCGAGCTGGGCGAGCTCGGCGTCCGCCAGCCTGCGGATCGCGGTTCCTTCGCCCGGTAGCCAGATCGGCGTGCCCAGCTCGACGTCGTACTCCCGATAGCCGTCGTCGCCGGTCGCATAATCGTTGAGGTGACCAACACCGAGAGACGGCGGACCTGGCGTGATCCGCCCCGCCGCCCGCCTGCGCGCCAGGATCTCGGCGCGGCGCGCGGTGAGGGCCGCGATCTCCGCGTTCCTTGCCCAGGCGTTCTCCAGCACTTGTTGCATGTCGTCAGCCTGCGCCGCGCGGAATGATCCGCCGAAGAACAACCAAGCGATCATCCAAAACAGCGCCCACCGCAAGACCAACCTCCAGGTAGTCGCGCCCCATTTGCCGCTCTGGACTTATGAGGGCTCGATGATGCTGCTGATTTTCCGTTTTGTAACATAGTTTTTCCGAGAGCGGCGGCTCCAGGATTTCGGCTGTCTGCCCGGGCGTTCCTCGCCAAGGAAGCCCAGAAACTCTTCTTTACAAACGCGCAATACTGCGGAGACGGCCCGGGCGTACGCTTACTTCGTCGCCCGCCGGGGGCGTCCCTCTTTCACAGGAGACCCTGATGCAACTTCGTGAGTCGTCGCGGCATCTCCCGGCCCGCTATGCGTTGGGAATGCTCGCTGCAACCCTGATCTCTTTCTCCTCCGCGGCCCATGCCGACGACCGGTCGCGGGACTATCGCTTCGAAGTGATCGATCAGCCGGTCGCGGTGAGCGCGCACAGCGAGTTCAACGTCAAGCTGACGAAAACCTCCACCGGCCAGCCGGTGGAGAACGCCAAGGTCACCCGCAGCCGGCTCGAAATGACGATGCCGCACTCAGCGCACAAGGGGCCGATGCCGATGTCGACCAAGATGGGTGGAGAAGTGCAGGTCGTGGGGACGCCGTCACCGGGTGTCTACCGGTTCATGGGTGACGTCTCCATGCCGGGAACGTGGAAGCTCGACATCGTCGCAGCGATCCCGGGCGAGGCACAGCCCGTCGAAGGCAAGGCGACGTTCAAGGCGGGTCAATAGCGGCCTCGAGACCGCGTTGTCGGGTGGCGGACGCTTCGCTCGACAAGCGCGTCGCCGCCCGTTTGACGGCTTCGCTCGCAAGTGGAGCAGGATGAGCACTGGTGATGCCATTCAGACCATTGGGTTTCCTCATCTTGATGGGGTTGATCTTGCTGGTGTCGGGGTGCGCCACGGGGCGTACCAACCTCGTCGACACCGGCGCGGTAGAAGTCGAACTCGAAGAGGCACCGGAAACCCGCATACAAGGCATAAGTGTTCTCGAGAATGAGGGTGAGACCATCGTATACGGCCGTGTTCGCAGACGGGGAGTTTACAACAACCCGTTTCTCGGCAAACAGGTGACCGCTATGGCGATCTTCCCGGACGGATCTGTACATGAAAGTACAGATAAATTGTTGACCAGAGCACCACGTTCCCGGAGTTTTCGGCAGATATATCCGGTCGCGAAATTCAAGATCGTATTCCCCGAGCAACTTCCGTCGAGCACCACCCTTGTTATCGGTTTCGGCAATCGCTCACGAGACGGCTGAACCGGTGTGTATGAACGGTTGATGGAGTTTCGTTTATTTATCACTGCTGATCCGAGGAGATCCGAAAAGTGCCAAGATACAGCAACGCAAACTTGGGTCGGCGCTTCTTTTCGGCACCTATACTCTTGATAGGGTTGTCTGGTGTTGTCGCCGGATGCGCCGGCAGCGAGATGGGAGACCGCTATCGTTTCGATGTGGTCAATCAACCGGTTCCCATTGGTGCGCACTCGCCGATTACGGTCCGCATGTTCGACACCAGCACCGGTCGCCCCGTCGATGGCGCCACGATCTCGGCCGTCCGTCTGTCGAAGCGGATGCCGAACATCGTTCCTTCCGGAAAAGGGATTCAGCCAACCCGCTCTATCTCCGACGACGCCCGGTTCGTCGGACCAGCCGGCGACGGGAAGTACGAGTTTATTGGTGACGTCTCGAGGCCCGGGACGTGGACACTCGATCTCGCGGCGAGCGTGCCAGGAGAAGCCTCGAAGGTCGCGGGGTCGACGAAGTTCCTGGCAGTGCGCGAAAGAAGCGATCCCTGATCCTCTCGGCATAGCAGTACGTCGAGAAACTCGGAAGGAAGAAGGCGATGATCCGTCTCGATGTCGAGGGCGCAACGATCGTCATTACGATGACAGGTATCGTCAGCGAAGCGGACTGGGAGGACGCGGTGTTGGCACTCGAAGAGAAGCTCGGCGGGGACGCGTCGGTTCGTTTCACGTCACCCAAGTTACCAAAGCTCCACGTTCTGATGGACTGGGAGAAACTCGAGGGTTGGGAGAGAGGCACGCGATCGACGTGCACCTGGTTCTGCATGGGAAACCAGGACGCGGTCGACCGTTTGGCCGTCATCGCCGACGACAGATGGCGAGACGAGATCGAACGCCTCGTCGACATCTACAAGAACGCTCAGGTCAATTTCTATTTTCCGATCCAGCGCGAACACGCGGTGAAATGGCTCGCGCAATTTGGCGAATGAGAAAATGAACCGGCACGATCGTCGACGGCCAGAGCGCCGAGAGTGCGGAGAAGGGGCCGCACCTCGCGTCTGCTCGGCTTGCTTACGGACACATAGGCGGCGCTCGCTATGGCCGTCGATACGGTCGGTCTGAGCTGGGGATCGCCACTCTATTGGTCCGGCATCCAAGACCGTGGACGGCTGTCTCCCGGTGCAGAAAGCAAGTCCAAAGGCTGTCCTCCTTCTCTGTAGTGCATCGGAGCTCATGGCGGCTACCAGGCACCGCCTCGCCAACGTCGCTCGCTCTCGCCCTCGCACGCTCCCACTCGCAAACACCGGCCCGTGCGATCTTCAGAAACTCTTTATTACAGACGCGCAAAACTGCGGAGACGGCTTGTCAGTATGCTTTGCCTCGTTGCCCCGCCGAGGGCGTTCTCGGTTCGCAGGAGACTCCTGATGCATCTTCCTGAGTGGTCGCCGGACTTCCCGGTGCGGTATTCGATGCGCATGCTTTCGGCAGCCCTTCTCTCTTTCGCTGCCAAAGCGCAGACCGCAGGTGTAATCGCCGAACT
>DAIQPV010000244.1:0-5126 GCA_036787145.1 Rhodospirillales bacterium | reverse complement strand
CGCTGCCTGCGGGGCGGGTATGGGCAATTCGCACCCCCTCCAGCACGAAGCGCTGCTCCGGGTGGCCGGATCCGAACGGCGCGAGGCGGGCGAGCACCGCAGGCGACAGCGCTGCCGCACCCGCCAGCGACAAGACGGCGTCGACGCTCAGCGCGCGCAGCCCCTCGGCGGTCGCGGCATCGATCGCCAGCCTGCCCTCGAGGAACGCTCGCAGCTCGCCGAGCCGCCCGGCTTCGGCGGTGAAGCCTGCGGCCATCGCGTGGCCGCCGCCCTTGAGCAGCAGGCCTGCCGCCACCGCGGCATTGACCGCGGCACCGAGATCCCGCCCGGGAACGGAGCGGCCGGAGGCCACCGCCCGATCACCATCGATCGCCACCGCCAGCGCCGGCCGGCGGTATCGCTCGGCGAGCCGGCTGGCAATGATGCCGATGACGCCCGGATGCCAGCCCCGCCCGCACGCCCACAGCAGCGGCGCTTCCGGCTCATCGCCGAGGCGCGCCGCTGCCTCGGTCCAGACCGCCTGTTCGATCTGCTGCCGCTCGCCGTTGAGCGCGTTCAGGCGCCCCGCCAGCTTCCCCGCCTCGTGGGGATCGTCGCAGGCAAGCAGGCGGGCACCCAGGTCGGCCTGCCCGACCCGGCCGCCGGCGTTAATCCGGGGGCCGATGGCAAAGCCGAGGTCGCGCGCCGACGGCGGACCGCGCAGCTTCGCGAGATCGGCGAGCGCGCACAGCCCGACGTTGCGGCGCTGCGCCATCACCTTCAGCCCTTGGGTTACGAACGCGCGATTGACGCCAGCCAACGGCACGACGTCGCACACCGTGCCGAGCGCCACCAGATCGAGCCACTGCCGCAGATCCGGCTCCGGGCGAGCGGTATAGTGGCCTGTCATGCGCAGCAGCCGGTTGGTATCGACCATGAGCAGAAAGGCGAGGCCTGCGGCGCAAAGATGGTCCAGGCCGCTCTGGTCATCGGGCCGCTTCGGATTGACGACGGCGATGGCAGGCGGCAGCGGCAGGCTCGCCTGGTGGTGATCGACGACCACCACATCCAGCCCGGCGGACGCCGCATCCGCCAGCGCCTCGTGCGCGGCGATGCCGCAATCGACCGTGACCACCAGGCCGACGCCGCGATCGCGCAGGCCGCGCAGGGCCGGAGCATTCGGCCCGTAGCCCTCGCGCAGGCGGTCCGGCACGTAGAGCAGCGGCTCGCATCCGACCACGCGGAGGAAGCGCAGCAGCAACGCCGCCGCCGTCGCGCCATCGACGTCATAGTCCCCGAAGACGGCGATGCGCTGGCCGTTGACGACGGCCGCCGCCAGGCGCTCGGCAGCCTTGCGCATGTCCTTCAGGCGGCAGGGGTCGGGCAGCAGGTCGCGCAGGCGCGGGTCGAGAAACGAGGCCGCCGCTTCGAGCCCGATGCCGCGCAGGGCCATCACGCGGGCGACGATTTCCGGCAGGCCGAGCCGCTGCGCCAGGGCCGCGGTCAGCCGCTCGTCACCAGGCGCCAGTGTCCAGCTGCGGCCGGTCAGCGAGCGCGCGACACCCAGCGCCAGCGGTGCCGCGTGCGGATCGACGGCGCCTGGCCGCAGCGCGGCAGTGGGTTGCGGCGAACGGGCCGCCGCCAGCAGATCAGAACGGCTCAATGCGGATCATCCGCGGCGGCTCCACCGACGACGGCAGCTCGGCGATGCGCGCCAGGGCGTGAACCATGGCGGCCTCGTCCGTCTCATGCGTCGTCATGACCACCGGCACCGCCTCGCCCGGCGCGCGCCCCCGCTGCAGCACCGCCTCCATCGACACGCAGTCATCGCGCAGGATGGCAGTGACATCGGCGAGCACGCCCGGCTGGTCGAGAAGCATCAGCCGCACGTAATAGCAGCCGCGGTGCCGGCTCATCGGCAGGGCCGGCAGCGCCAGCAGATGGTCCACCGGAACGCCGAAGGTGGGTGCCCGCCTGCCGCACGCGATATCAGCAATATCGGCGACGACGGCTGACGCCGTCGGCCGTTCGCCAGCGCCGCGCCCCTCCTGGACGATGCGATCGACAAAATCGCCCTCGGCGACCACGGCGTTGAACACGCCATCGACGTTGGCGACTGGCGCATCACGCCGCAGCATGCAGGGATGCACCCGGCGCTCGACGCCGCCGTCGGTCAGCGACGCGATGCCGAGCAGCTTGATGCGATAGCCGAGTTCGTCGGCGAAGGCGATATCGACGGGGGAGACGTGGCGAATGCCTTCAATATGGACTGCGTCGAAATCGAGTGTGCAGCCGAAGGCAACGGTGGCAAGGAGTGCCAGCTTGTGCGCAGTATCGACGCCGTCCACGTCGAAGCTCGGGTCGGCCTCGGCATAGCCCAGCGCCTGGGCCTCGGAGAGCACCGCGTCGAACTCGCGCCCACTCTCGCGCATCTGCGTCAGGATATAGTTGCAGGTGCCGTTGAGGATGCCGAAGACGCGCGTCCGCCGGTTTGCCGCCAAGCCTTCGCGCAACGCCTTGATGATCGGGATGCCGCCGGCGACCGCCGCCTCGTAGGCCAGCACGACACCAGCCGCCTCCGCCGCCGCGGCGAGCCTCACGCCGTGCCGGGCCAGCAGAGCCTTGTTGGCGGTGACCACGTGCCGGCCGCGCGCGATCGCCGCTTCGCACACTTCCTTCGCCGGCCCCTCGGAACCGCCGATCAGTTCGACGACCACATCGACGTCTGCCTCCCGCGTCATGGCGACCGCGTCGTCATACCAGACGTAATCGTCCACCGAGAACCCGCGATCGCGGCGGAACCGGTCGCTGACGGCGGTGATCGCGATGCGCCGGCCGGTCCGGACGGCCAGCTCTTCCTGGTTCTGCTGCAGGAGCTTGACGACACCACCGCCGACGGTCCCCAGCCCCGCGACCGCGACCCTCAGAGGCTGTTGTCCTGAGTTGCTGCTCAACGTCATCCTCGCCCTACTGCGCGACGGGGGCGCGCTTGTCCGCCAGCTCGACGACGTTGTGATAGCGGCCGAGGAAGCTCTTGATGTTGCGGATGGCCTGGCGCGTGCGGTGGCGGTTCTCGACCAGCGCGAAGCGGACGTGCCCGTCGCCATGTTCCCCGAAGCCGATGCCGGGCGCCACCGCCACCTTTGCCTCGCGCAGCAGCAGCTTCGAGAACTCCAGGCTGCCAAGATGGGCGAACGCCTTCGGCAACGGCGCCCAGGCGAACATCGTTGCGGCCGGCGACGGCACATCCCATCCGGCGGTGCCCAGACCGCTGATGAGCACATCCCGGCGCTGGCGATAGCGCTCACGCATGTCCACCACACACTGCTGCGGCCCGTTCAGGGCGGCGGTGGCCGCAACCTGCACCGGCGTGAAGGCGCCATAGTCGAGGTACGACTTGACCCGCGCCAGCGCGGCGATCAGCCGGGCGTTGCCGCAGGCAAAGCCGATGCGCCATCCCGGCATCGAATACGTCTTGCTCATCGAGGTGAACTCGACGCTGATGTCCTTCGCCCCGGGGATCTGCAGAATCGACGGCGGCGGGTTGCCGTCAAAATAGATTTCCGCGTAAGCCACGTCCGACATCACGTAGATGCCGGCATGGCGGCAGAAATCCACCACCTGGCCATAAAAGTCGAGCGTGGCCAATTCCGCCGTGGGGTTGTTGGGATAGTTGAGCACGACGGCGACCGGCCTCGGCACACTGTGCTTCACCGCGCGCTCCAGCGCTGCGAGGAAATCGCCGTCCGCCCTGACCGGAATGTTGCGCACCGACGCGCCGGCGATGATGAAGCCGAACTGGTGAATCGGGTAGCTTGGATTGGGCACCAGGATCACGTCACCGGGGCTCGAAACAGCCGAGGCGAGGTTGGCGAGGCCCTCCTTGGACCCCAGCGTCACGCAGACTTCCGACTCGGGATCGACGGAAACGTCGAAGCGCCGTTCGTAGTAGCCGGCGAGCGCCCGCCGCAGGCCCTTGATGCCACGCGACTCGGAATAGCGGTGGGTGCGGGGATCCTGCACGGTTTCGGTCAGCTTGCCAACGATGTGCGGCGGTGTTGGGAAGTCGGGGTTGCCCATGCCAAAATCGATGATGTCGTCCCCGACCGCTCGCGCCCGCGCCTTCATCGCGTTGACCTCGGCGAAGACGTAAGGCGGCAGCCGCCGGATCTTGAAGAATTCCATTTCCATCATTTCACCCATCGACTTCGAACGGTTGCGGACGCGCCACCCTGAACAGGCGATGCGGCGTCCGGCTTTTTGCCTCTTTCATCGGGCACCATAACGGATCCGCATCCAAGGGCGCCATCTCTTGCAGCGGCGACAGAAAATTGCCCAGTAAACCGGTTCGGGTTATACACTCGCGGATCTGTCGGACAGAGTTAAAGGCGCCGAATACGGCAAGCACCGGCGAGCGCTGCTGTCAGGGCATGGCGAATCGGGGAACTTGAGGTGTCGCAGATGGTCGATCAGCAACGCATTTCTCGGCCGCCGCCGGATCCTGCCGGCGTGTCGAAGGTGTTCGCGGAGATCGCGGAGCGGAGCCAGCTGATCGTCAACGACTGGTTGGGGCGCAATGGACTGCTCGACCCGAACAAAGGCGGTACTGGTCCGCTCGAGATGGCGACCCTCTTTCTGGATCTGACCTCGAAGATGATGTCGATTCCAGCGTCGGTGGTCACGGCGCAGATGTCGCTCTGGCAGGATTACTTCACCCTGTGGCAGACCACGACAAGTCGCATGCTGGGCGCCGACCTTTCGGAAGCGCTTGGGGAAACCGGCCGGCCGGCCGAACAGGCCTGGCAGGACGTCGACATCTTCGCTTACGTCAAGCAATCCTTCATGCTGACGACCCGCTGGATGCAGGCGGTCGCCGACCTCGGCAGTGATGGCGGCCAGGGATTGCGCAAGGAGATGGAGCTCTGTGCCCAGCAGTTTCTTGCCGCCCTGTCGTCCGCCGAATTCACCCATACCAACCCGGAGATGTTGCGCGCCACGATCGAGAGCGGCGGCGAGAATCTGATCACCGGGCTGCAAAACCTTCTCAAGGAAATGGAGGTGGGCCTGGGTGCGCAAGGTACGGCGGCCCGCGATCCTGCCTCCTTCGCCGTCGGCCGGACGGTGGCGCGGACGCCGGGCAAGGTGAT
>DAIQPV010000002.1:0-33514 GCA_036787145.1 Rhodospirillales bacterium | reverse complement strand
GGCGGCAGTCGTTGCTCTCGCCGGCAGTGCCCTCGCTGCGGCAACAGCGGTCCAAGCCGCAGGCGGTGCCGGCGGTTTCGTGCTGGCGGCGGAGACCACTTCTACCCCGAAGGTGCCGGATGGTGTGCAGGGAACCGCACCCCACACCGGCACCGGGATGGGGAACGCCACGCCACCGGCGGAAAGCCTCGGTGCGCCGCGGCCGGGCACGCCGGAGCCGAAGGCTCAGGGTACAGCACCGCATACCGGCACGGCTTTGGGCAAGGACGTCCAGCCGCCCGCTCAACCGAAAGTGCCCGAAACTCCTGTCGAGATGAAGGATATTACGAAAGGAACCTCGGAAGGCAACGTGAGCCCGTCGGAACGCAAGATGGGCGAAAAGCCTACTCCGTGAGGGCGGTGGCTGTCTTGACGAAGGTTTAAGCTTGGACGCTCCCTGGGCTCTCCCCAGGGCAGCGCAGGCTTGGACGCAATCTGCGGTTAACGCGCGCGCGCCGGGCCTGATTGCGGGTTCCTTGCCGCCAATGCGCTGGACAACTCCCGTTGCGGCGTCATTCTGCAGGCGGCTCCGCTTGGAGAAGCACTATGGCTCCGCGCGCGTTCTGGAAAGGTTATCTAAAGCTTTCGCTGGTCACCTGCCCGGTCGCGATGGTGCCCGCCACGTCCGACAACGAGAAGGTTCGTTTCCGCACGCTGAATCGCGAGAGCGGGAACCCGGTCGTCAGCCAGTACGTGGATGCCGTCACCGGGCAGCCGGTCGAGGAAGACGACGAGGTCAAGGGGTACGAAAGCGCCAAAGACGAATATGTCGTCCTCGAAGACGACGAGATCGCCGCTGTCGCGCTCGAAAGCACCCGGACGATCAACATCGAAATGTTCGTGCCGCGCGATAGCATCGAATGGATCTGGTACGACAAGCCGCACTACCTCACCCCGGACGACCGGGTCGGCGAGGAAGCCTTCGCGGTGATCCGGGACGCGATGGAGGCCACCGGCATGGTGGGCATTTCGCGCCTCGTGCTCTATCGCCGCGAACGCGCCGTGGCGCTGACGCCCTGCGGGCGGGGAATCGTCCTTTGGACGCTGCGTTATGGTGACGAGGTCCGTCAGGCGGAAGCCCATTTTGAAGGCATCCGCCTGGCCGAAGTGGATCCCGAGCTGATGAAACTTGCCCAGACCCTCATCGACGAAAGGACGAAGCCCTGGGATCCGGCGCTGATCAGCGATCCCGTTCAGGACCGTTTGCTGGAGCTGATTGCATCCAAAAAACGCGGCAGAAAGTCTTCGCCGACGAAGAGTAAGGCCCAACCGGAACCGCAGGACAACGTGATCAACATCATGGACGCCCTGCGCCAAAGCATTTCGGCGGAAAAGGCTCCGGAAAAGGGGCGACCGACCAAGCGGCGTTAGGCTCGCTGCCGCGTCAGGTGCGGTTCAGGGCAGCGGGACGGCAGCTTCCCGAAACCCTTGCCAGGGATCCGCCGTCAGCGAAGCGAGCCTCTTAGGGGTGTTAGCCACGGTGAAGTAGGCCGGTCCGATGGCGGGGCTCAGTTCCTCCCAACTCAGCGGCATCGAGACGGCAGCACCGGGGCGGGCCCGGGTCGAGAAAGCGGCGACGGCGGTGGCACCCCGCTGATTGCGCAGATAATCGACCAGGATCCGCCCGTGTCGTTCAGCCTTCGGCATTGTCGCCACGAAGCGGTCCCTGCTGTCGGAGGACATGGACTCAGCAAGGTCCTTGGCAAACGTCTTAACCGCCGGCCATCGGGCCTCCGGCCGCAGCGGCGAGACCACATGCAGACCCTTGCCGCCTGTCGTCTTGACGAAAGACGCAAGCCCGCTCTGCTTCAGGCGTTCGCGCACCTCCCGGGCGGCGGCGATCACTTGATCCCACGTCACCTCCGGGCCGGGGTCGAGATCGATGATGAGCACGTCCGGCTGTTCCCAGGCCGCCACCGTCGATCCCCAGGGATGGATCTCGAGGACCGCCGCCTGCACCAGGGCGATCAGCCCGCTGAGCTCATTGATGCTGATCAAGGGTTCGTCGCCGCTCTCCTTCGGATCCGCGACCAGCGCGATATGTTTGTTCAGGCCCTTCCAGGCGTGCTTCTGAAAGAACGTCTGGCCGCCGATTCCCTCCGGCCCGCGCAGCAGCGAAAGCGGTCGGCCGGTAATGAACGGAGCGATCTGGCTCCAGACGTCGGTGTAATAGTCCGCGAGGCCCTCCTTGGTGACGCCCGCATCCGGCCAATAAACGCGATCGGGGTGGGTGAGCCTGACCGTAGGGCGCGGCTTCGGCGCGGATGCGTCTCTCGCTTTCGATGCGGGTGCTTCCCGCCGGACGTCCTGCACCCCCCGATCCTCCCTGAGGCCGCGAAAAGAGGCGTGTCGCAAGTGCCCGTCGGCGGTCCAGTCGCGGAAATCCACCTCGCAGACTAGCTCCGGGCGCACAAACCGTACCTGCCGTCCTTCCTCCGCCGTCAGCGGCCGGTCGAACGGGCTGGTTGGCGTCCTGCTTCGCTCCAGGCGCTGGAACAGGTCTTCGCTGACGGAATGGGTGAAGCCGGTGCCAACGCGGCCCACGTGCTTCAGGCTGTCGCCTTCATAAACGCCGAGGACGAGGGAGCCGACCGCCTTGCGCGAGGTGGAGGAGGGGACATACCCGGCCACCACGAATTCCTGGCGGAAGCTGCACTTGCACTTGATCCACGCCTTGCTTCGCCCCGGGCGGTAGGTGCTGTCGGCCCGCTTGGTGATGATCCCTTCGAGGCCGAGGCGGCAGGCGTGGCGGAGGACGACGGCGCTGTTCTCGTCGAAATGTGCACTGAACCGCAGCGGCCCGACCTGGGAGGACACCAGGGCTTCGAGCAGTCTCTTGCGCTCGAGCAGCGGAACCCCGCAGAGGTCAAACCCGTCAAGGTAAAGGAGGTCGAAGGCATAGAAGACGAAGCGGTCGCTCCGTCCTTCGCTCAAGTCCGCCTGCAGAGCCGAAAAATCCGCCGCACCGGAGGCACGTTCCACGACCAGTTCGCCGTCGAAAAGGGCGCTGCCCACCGGAAGATCCTGGAACGCCTTGACAACGACGCTGCCGAACTTCTTCGTCCAGTCGAGGGAACTTCGGGTGAGCAGCTTCACCCGTCCCGCTTCAAGGCGAGCTTGCAGACGGTATCCATCGAACTTTATTTCGCTGATCCAGCGCTCGCCCACCGGTGGCTTGGCTTGCGGCGACGCCAGCATCGGCTCCACGAAGGCCGGCAGCGGCGCCCGCTTCGCTCCTCGCAGGGAAGAGGGATCAAGCTCCGAAACGTTCGAGGGGTCGTTCTCCACCTCCGGCAGCGGCTGCGGCTCCGGCACCGGTGGCGCGTCTTCTGAGATCTTTCCGGTCCTGGAGGACCAGCCTGGCTTTTCGCCCGCGATGTCGTCGATCGATCGCCCGGTTTTGACCGATCGCGGTTTCTCCTCGAGAATATCGGGCGCATCCGATGTGCGGGCCGCGTCATCTTCGCCCTTGATCAGCAGCCAGTTTTCCCGCTTCTCGCGAGGCTTGCGCGCCATCTTCACCAGATGCCAGCGCCCATGCAGCTTTTCGCCCTGCAACTCGAATTCCAGATGACCCTTGGCGTAACCGGCCTCAGGGTCGTGAACGGGCGTCCAGCTTCCCCGATCCCACAGCAAAACGGTACCGCCGCCGTATTCCCCTTTCGGGATCGTTCCCTCGAACTCCCCATATTCGAGGGGGTGGTCCTCCACGTGGACGGCGAGCCGCTTTTCGCCCGGCACCAGGCTGGGGCCTTTCGCCACCGCCCAGCTTTTCAGGACGCCAGCCATCTCGAGCCGGAAGTCGTAATGCAGACGTCGGGCCGCATGCTTCTGTATAACGAAGCTGTGGCCGATCTCTCGCCCTTCTGATCCCTGCGGCTCGGGGGTAACGGAAAAATCGCGTTTTCGCGAATAGGTTTCGAGCGGCATTGCCTAGCCGGCCTTGCGGACAGCCGTCGAACCCTTCTTCGCACGTCGCCGCGATGCAGCTTTCGACTCGGGGGCGGCGTTCGGCTGCGCAAGGCGGGCGCTCTCGCGCAGCGCGTCCATCAGATTGACGACCTTGTTCGGTTGGCGCTCTGGGGCGGGGGTGATCGTCCGGCCCTCCATTTTCGCCTTGACGAGATCGACCAACGAGGTCTCGTACCGATCTGTAAATGCGCGCGGGTCAAATGATCCCTTCTTCGTCTCGATGATATGCTCGGCGAGCGCGAGCATTTCGCCTTCGAGCTTGAGCTCCGGAACGTCGGCAAACGCGTCTTTTGCCGAGCGGACCTGATAGTTGTAGTTCAGCGTGCTGGCGAGCATCCCAGCCCCATATCCGTGGAGCAGAAGAAACCGAGCCCGGCGAAACAGGACGGCTTGTGCCAGTGCCGCGACGCCCCTTGACTGCATCGCTTCTCTGATGACGTTGAACGCGTCAGCGCCGGCGCGATCGCTCGGCGCGAGGAAATAGGGGCGGTCGAAAAAGACGCGGTCGATGTTGCCGAATTTGACGAAGGCCTGGACGGTGAGCGTCTTGTTGTTTTCCGGAACGACCGCAGCGACCTCTTCCTCTTCGAGGACGATATAGTCGTCACGGCTGATCTCGTAGCCCTTGACCTGCTCCTCGCTGCTGACCGGTCGGCCGCTCACACTGTCGACATACTGACGGCGCAGCCGGTGCCCGGTCGCGCGGTTGAGCAGATGAAAGGTTATGCGGTCCGATGTGGAGGCTGCTGTGTAGAGTGCAACCGGACACTGCACTTCCGCGACCTTCAGAAAGCCTTTCCAGTTCGCACGGGGTGCCACGCTTCCAAGCCTCCTCCACCCGTCTTTTTATACAGCTGATTCGATCACATGGTTCCGCGGGGCGGCGGAACCATGTGAAAAAACGCGTGGCCGGACCATCTGAAGCGCAGAATCTGGGGCAGATGACAGTCGCCTCGGATAGAGCCGGCCACGCTGGCCGTTCCAGGCCAAGGAGAGCCGACACGCCAGGGTCAGATCACGCACCCCCGGCGGCCTGCTTCTCGGTTACAATGAGGCGAACCGGTGCCGTTCCGCTCTCTCTCATCCCAAGCCGATCGGCCACGGCCTTCGAAACGTCCAGGATACGGCCGGCCACATACGGTCCGCGATCGTTGATTTCGACCTCGATGCTTTTGCCGTTGGCCATGTTGACCACGGTTGCCCGGGTGCCGAGCGGCAGCTTGCGGTGCGCGGCGGTCAGCGCATGCTGGTTGAACCGCTCGCCACTGGCGGTTTTCCGGCCGTGGAATCCCGGTCCGTACCACGACGCTTTGCCCTTCTGAGCGTAAACGATCTTGGCATGCTGCGCCTGTGCCGGGTCGTCGGTCGCAAGAATAGGAGCGAAGGCGAAGACGATCGCAAGGGCAGCCCATCTTAGCCGGGGCAGTGTCATTTCAATGTCCTTCAATTGTTATCACGTCACCGCGAGTAACAGCCTGCTTCTGACACGCTGCCAGATAGCGTTGATCGAACACTTTGCAAGATCACCTGGTTCCATGCCCGTGCAGGTCTGTTGCATATATGACACGATCTCCCATGATGTTTCGGGGAGACATTTTGGGCCGCGTATTCAGATCTAATACTTCAAGTATGGTCGCTTTTGTTTATCATCTGGCATGT
Source organism: Rhodospirillales bacterium (assembly GCA_036787145.1). Taxonomy (GTDB): domain Bacteria; phylum Pseudomonadota; class Alphaproteobacteria; order Rhodospirillales; family Defluviicoccaceae; genus Defluviicoccus. The sequence continues at coordinate 27,844 of DAIQPV010000002.1, read as the reverse complement.
CGACAATTGGCGCTGTTCGCAAAGCTGCCAGACCAGGCGCTTGGGCATTGTTCGCTTGATGAACTCCGGTTGACTTCGACGGATACTGCCCGGGAGACGTCGGATCCGCCCGGTCAGGCCCCGATCGGCAGAGCGGCCGCGACCAGAAGGCAACGTCGGCGGTCGATTCGATCCTGTGTCTGGTGGGTGGCATCAATCATTTCGGGGAGAGACCATGAGTGGACGAGAAACGAGCATTGACGATTTTCTCATCGCCCACGGTGGTGCCTTTTACGAGCTGCAGAAGCGCCTGCGCCTCCTGCACGACAGGGCGCTCCGATCGGGACCAAGAGCGCTGCTCTTTGTGGCGCTGGCATGGGGCGTGCCTCTACTGTTGAGCGTCCTTGCCGGCCACGCCTTTGGCCCTTTCGCGGATCGGCCGTACCTCCTGTCGCTCGGCGTTTGGGCGAGATTTCTGATCGCTGTCGCCATTTTTGTTCTGATGGAGAGACAGGTCGAAGAGCGCCTCCGCGCGTTTCTTCGACATTTCGTGCGTGCGCCGCTCCTGGCCCCGGTCTCCTTCGCGCCCGCGGCTGAAGCGGTTACCCAGGCGTTGCGGCGCCGCGATTCATTGACTGCCGAGCTGGTCTGTTTCGGTCTCGCTTGTGGCGTTACGATCATCTCGGCATTCAACATGCTCGATATCCACGCGTCCTCGTGGGCCGTCCACTCGTCGGCAGAGGCCAAAGCATTTACAGCCGCGGGTTGGTGGAGCCTGATTGTCAGCAGCCCGATCTTCTGGTTTCTGCTGTTTCGCTGGCTATGGAGGCTCCTGGTCTGGTCGCTGCTGTTGCGTGCTCTGGCGAGGCTTGAGCTCCGCCTGGTGGCGACCCATCCCGACGGTTACGGCGGCTTGGCGTTTATCGGCCGATATCCAAATGCTTACGCCGCGTTCGTCTTTGCGATCAGCTGCGTGGTCGGCGCCGCGCTCGCCGAAGCGCTGCTCAAGGGCGCTATTGCAGCAGCCACGTACGGGTATGTCATGGTCGCCTGGCTGGCGATCGTGTTCATTCTGTTGGCTTTCCCGCTCCACGCCTTCAGCAGGGTGCTCTCTGAGCTCAGAGAGCAGACGCTTCTGGTGTCCAGCGCACAGGCAACGCAATACCATCGCGCGGTCGAACGGGGGGTGTTGGGTCGCAATATCAGCGCATCGGATGACGCGGAATCGGTGCCCGCTGCCGATATCGCGGATCCCGACAAGACATTCTCCGCGGCCAAAAGCATCTCAACGCTTCTGTTCAGCCGCAGCGCGTTGCTGCCGGTTTCTGCCGCCGCGCTGATACCCCTGGTGGCCGGCGGGGCCACGCAATTGCCCATGAAGGAACTCATGACTATCGTCAAGCGGCTCCTGGTGCTTTAGGCGACAAATCACGGTCGGGCGGCATGAGCAGGCGTGCGGATTGAACGCCGCGAAGCTTCCGTGCCCACATCTCCGTGGAATACTCGAGCGCCTTGCTCTTTCTCCCGGCTCCGATGATGCTGCACTCAAAGGTCACAGGAGGGAGTGGCGGTGCATGAAGGCGGGAGCGGTCGTTAAGGCTGAGGACATCGCAGCGCCGTGGCACGCGGTTGCTGCGGGCGACGTGCTGCATCGGCTCGACTGCGATGGCGCGACCGGCCTCGATGCGGCCGAGGTGGAGCGCCGGCTGGCGACGTTCGGCCGCAACAGCCTGCCGCAAGGACGCAAGCGGGGACCGCTGGTGCGCTTCCTTGCGCAGTTCAACAACGTTCTGGTCTACGTCCTTCTCGCGGCGGGCTTCGTCAAGCTGATGGTCGGCCTGTGGCTTGACGCGGCCATCATTCTGGCCGTCGTCGTCATCAACGGGCTGCTCGGCTTCCTGCAGGAAGGCAAGGCGGAAAAAGCGCTGGATTCGATCCGCAACATGCTCTCGGCGGAAGCGCGAACTTTGCGCGGCGGCGAAACGCGCATGGTGCCCGCGGAAGATCTGGTGCCGGGCGACATCGTCCTCCTCGAGTCTGGCGATCGGATTCCGGCCGATCTTCGCCTGGTCGAGGTCAAGAGCCTGCGGACCGAAGAGGCCGCACTCACGGGGGAATCCGTCCCGATCGACAAGACGACGGGCGCTGTCGCCGAAAACGCGACGGTCGGCGATCGCGAAGGGATGGCCTTTTCCGGGACGCTGGTCGCTTCCGGACGTGGCAAGGGCGTCGTTGTCGGGACCGGCAGCGAAACCGAGCTGGGACGCATCAACCAGATGATGGCGGCGGTCAGCCCCCTCGAGACGCCGCTGCTGCGCCAGATCAAAAAGTTCGGGTATGGCATTACCGCGGTGATCGGTGTGGTCGGCGTCCTCGTGTTCATGTTCGGCCGGTGGGTCCGCGAAATGCCCTTCGTGGAGATCTTCCAGTCCGTCGTCAGCATCGCGGTCTCCGTCATCCCGGAGGGGCTCCCCGCGCTGATTACCGTCACTCTGGCAATCGGCGTCCAGCGCATGGCGCAGCGGAACGCCATCATCCGCCGCCTTCCCGCCGTCGAGACGCTGGGGTCCGTGTCGCGGATCTGCTCCGACAAGACCGGCACGCTCACGCTGATGGAGATGATGGTCGTCTCGGCGGTGACGGCCGAGTCCGGCTATCAAGTCACCGGGGAAGGCTACGCCGCCGAGGGCGAGGTGCGGAAGGACGGAGCACCCGCCGTCGAGGACCCGGTGCTGACGCTCATGGGCCGGGTCTCTGCCCTCTGCAATGACGCGCAGCTTTTCCAGGACGAAGGCGTCTGGAAGGTGGAGGGCGATCCGACGGAAGGCGCGCTCTATCCGTTTGCAAACAAGATCGGGCTGGATCGGCAGGCCGAGCAGGGTACTTACCCTCGCATCGACGCTATTCCGTTCGAATCGGAACACCGCTTCATGGCGACGCTGCACCGGGACCCAGCGGGCAAGGAACTTCTCCTGGTCAAGGGTGCTCCGGAAGTTATCCTTGAATACTGCGATCGCCAGCAGACGGCGGCCGGCACGCAAGCCCCGATCGATCGCGACCATTTTACGGCCGGATCGGATCGGCTCGCCGCGCAGGGAGAGCGTGTGCTGGCCCTGGCCTGGCTGGAACAGCCCGGCCTTCAGCCCGGCAATCTCGGCCCTAAGGATTTGCCAAGAAACCTGATCCTGCTCGGCCTGATCGGCCTTCTGGACCCGCCGCGCAAGGAAGCGATCGAGGCGGTGAGAGAGTGTTTGGGGGGCGGCATCCGGGTGACGATGATCACCGGCGACCACAAGATTACCGCCGCTGCGATCGCCAAGATGCTGGGCATCGGCGATGGCCGGACGGCGATGACCGGCGCCGAGATCGAGGACGTCGACACGGCGACGCTGCAGCAGCGGGTCCACGATGTCGATGTGTTTGCCCGCGCGAGCCCGGAACACAAGCTCCGCCTCGTCAAGGCGATCCAGGCGAACGGCCAGATCGTCGCGATGACCGGCGACGGGGTGAACGACGCCCCCGCCCTCAAGAAGGCCGACATCGGCGTCGCGATGGGGATCAAAGGCACCGAGGTCACCAAGGAGGCCTCCGAGATGGTGCTCGCCGATGACAACTTCGCCTCAATCACGGCGGCGGTCAGGGAAGGACGCACGGTCTACAACAACATCGAGAAGGCCATCCTGTTCATGCTGCCGACCAACGTTGCCCAGGCGCTGGTCATCATGGTGGCGATCTTCGTCGGATTCACGGCGCCGATCACGGCTCCGCAGATCCTCTGGGTCAACATGGTGACCTCGGTGGCGCTCGGGCTGGTCATTTCCTTCGAGCCGCACGAACTGGGCGTGATGCAGCGGCAGCCGCGCGGGGTCGATCTCCCGATCCTCGACCGGTTCGGACTATGGCGTGTCGTTTTCGTCGGCCTGATGCTGCTCATCCTCACCTTGTGGGCCTTCTTCTGGATGAAATCGGAAAACGCTTCGGACGAACTCGCCCGGGCGGTGGCGGTCAACACGCTGGTGATCGGCCAGGTGTTCTATCTGCTCAACAGCCGGTACAAGGTCGACTCCTCGCTGTCGCTCAAGGCCCACCTCGGCAACAGGTATCTGCCCATGGGCATCGGCGCCGTCGTCGTCCTGCAGCTTTTGTTCACCTACGCGCCGCCCTTCCAGGTTCTGTTCGAAACCGAAGCCATCCCGCTCTGGGTATGGCCCTGGCTGGTAATCGCAGGCCTGGTGTTTTTCTTCGTCGTCGAAGCGGAGAAGCTGATTATTCGCAGGATGCGCCCTTCGGGCTCCGCTGGAGCCGTGAGTGGTATCCAGGTGGGACCACCAGCGGGTTGAGAGACCCGCTGGCTCAAAACCGGTCATGGCGTCAGCGCACTGGCATCACGCGCGCGCCTCGGGTACTTTTTCTGCACAAAGGGAGAGTTCGCGGTGCGCCGTCTGGCTGCCATCCTCGCTGCGGACGTCGTCGGTTTTTCGCGCCTCATGGCTGCGGACGAGCGGGGGACGTATGCCCACTACCGTGCCCTCCACGAGGAAGTCAGCAAGCCCGCAATCAACAGCCATCATGGCCGCATCGTAAAGCTCACCGGGGACGGGTTTCTCGCCGAGTTCGGCAGCGTCATCGATGCCGTGGAATGCTGCATCGTGTTGCAAAAAAGTTGGCGTGACAGCCAACAAAAATTGCCGCAGGAACAGCATCTCGTCTTCCGGGCCGGTATTAATATTGGCGATGTCATTTTCGAAGATGAGGACATTTATGGTGACGGAGTGAACCTCGCGGTTCGCCTGGAGGGCTTAGCCGAACCCGGGGGGATTTGCATTTCGGAGGACGCCTACCGCCAGGTACGCAACAAGATCGATGGTTTATTCGAGGACCTGGGCGAACAACGTGTCAAGAATATCGACGAGCCGGTGCGCGTTTATAGGCTCGATTTCAATCGATCTCCTACGCCACGGGTCAGAAATAAGCTCAACAAACTCATACCGCCGGATAAACCATCTATTGCGGTTTTGCCATTCAAGAGCATCAGCAATATGCCTGACATGGAATATTTCGCGGATGGCCTAGCGCAGGATGTAATCACGGAACTCTCACGCGAGCCGGATCTTTTCGTCATCGCCCATCATTCGAGCCTCGTCTATAAGGACAAGCCAAAAGACGTCAAGCGAGTCGGGCAGGATCTGGGCGTGCGCTATGTCCTGGGAGGAACCGTCCGCAAAGCCGGCAAACGTATTCGGGTCACGGCCCAGCTAAGCGACGCCATGACAGGCGGCTACGTTTGGGCCGAGCGGTATGATCGGTCGATCGAGGACGTTTTCGAGGTCCAGGATGAGTTGACCGCCGCTATCTACAGCACCTTGCTGAATAAGCTCATCGACATCGGCCTGGAGCAAGACGCTCCCAAGAAGCCGGCAGATTTGGGCGCGTATGGTCACGTTCTGCGCGCCGCCGGGCTCGTATCCCGCATGACCCGATCGAACATCCAAAGCGCAATTGACGCTGCGGAAGCTGCTCTTGCGATCGATCCATCCTATTCCCGTGCTCATGCAGCCCTGGCCCATGCCCAGCTCCATTGCGCCCTGCTCGGTCGGGCGCATGATGCGAAAGAGCGATTGAAAAAGGCGCGCCTGGAAGCGCTCAAGGCGATTGAGGCCAATCGCAATGACTACTGGGGATTTGGTGTCCTCGGTAGCGCAGAACTCTGGATGGGGCATCACGACCGGGCCGAACTGGCGCTTCAGCGCGCCGTCGCCCTCGGCCCCAACAGCGCCGACATGCGCGCGCTGAACGCCCTGGTGTTGAATTTTGGCGGCCGACCCGAAGATGGCCTCGCCGATATCAACCTGGCGATAAGGCTGAATCCGGACCATCCCGACTGGTACGTGCCGATTTGGGCCCGTTCCCTTTACCTCCTGGGCCGCCATGCCGATGCCGCTGTGGTCCTTGATCGCCTCGTCTCGTCAAGGACCGAGGCTCTGCCGATTCCGAGCTTCTTGCTGATGGTTGCCAACAATATCGCGATCGATCGATTCGACGAGGCGCATCGCCTCGTGCCTGCTCTGCTGCAGCTCAGTCCGGAGTTCACCCTGGAGGAGATGCCCCAGTTTGCGCCTTTCAAGGAACCGGAGCACCTTGCCCATTTCCTGCATTTGCTGCGCCAGGCAGGCCTCCCCGAGCGGCAGGTGGTGCGGAACTGAAACGCCCCTTTACCCCGCGTGAGCTTGCCGGGCAGGATGGGCCGCGCACGGAAGGGAAGGGGTGGCAGTGAAGCAGCGACAGCTCGGTAAGTCAGGCCCACAGTGCTCGGCAGTTGGCCTCGGGTGCATGGGGATGTCGGATTTCTACGGGCCGGCGGACGAGGCGGAAAGCATCGCCACCATCCAGGCGGCGATCGATGCCGGGGTGACGCTGCTGGACACCGGCGACTTCTACGGCATGGGCCACAACGAGATGCTGATCGGCCGCGCGATCAAGGGTCGCCGCGACCAGATTCTGCTCTCCGTCAAGTTCGGTGCCCTACGCTCGCCGAGAGGAGACTTCATCGGCATCGACAACAGGCCGCAGGCGGTGAAGAGCGCGCTGGCCTATTCGCTGAAGCGGCTGGGAACCGACCACATCGATATCTATCGTCCGGCTCGGATCGATCCTTCGGTGCCGATCGAGGAGACGGTCGGCGCCATCGCCGAGATGATCCAGGCCGGCTACGTGCGGTCCGTCGGCCTGTCGGAAGCGGGGGCGGAGACGGTCCGCCGCGCCCAGCAGACCCATCCGATCGTCGATCTGCAAATCGAGTATTCGCTGATGAGCCGCGGCATCGAAACCGGGATCCTGCCCACGCTCCGCGAACTCGGCATCGGTGTGACCGCGTATGGCGTCCTCTCCCGCGGCCTGCTGAGCGGCCGCTGGCAGGGGCCGAGTGCCACCGGCTTCGACTTCCGCGCCACGCTGCCGCGGTTCCAGGGCGCCAATCTGGACCACAATCTCACGCTGGTCGAAGCGCTGCGCGCGATCGCCGATGAAAAGGGTGTCAGCCCCGCGCAGATCGCGATCGCCTGGGTGCTGGCACGTGGCGACGACATTATCCCGCTGGTCGGCGCCCGCACCCGCCCGCGGCTCGCGGAGGCGCTGCAGGCCTGCGACATCGAGCTCAGCGGAGACGAGGTGGAGCGGATCGCCGCAGCGGTGCCGAGTGACGCGGTCTTGGGAACACGCTACGACGACCGGCAGATGGTGACGCTGGACAGCGAGCGTAACGGCCGGCGGGAGCCAGGCCAGCGGCAGTGAGCCGCCGGCGCGGGCAGCATCACCCCATGGCCGCGTCGATCCTCCGGCTCAGAGAGATCTTGCAGGCGAACCGCCGCGCCGTCGTGTTCACCGGGGCGGGTATCAGCACGGAGTCCGGGATTCCCGATTATCGGAGCCCGGGGGGCATCTGGTCGAAGTACCGCCCGATCGACTTCGATGCGTTTGTGAGCTCCGAAGACGCCCGGCGGGAGTACTGGCGGCGCAAGTTCGACACCCACGAGACGGTGATGCAGGCCAAGCCCAATCGCGGCCACCAGGCCGTCGCCCGGCTCGTCCGCGAGGGGAAGGTGGTCGCGGTCATCACCCAGAACATCGACGGCCTGCATCAGGACCCGGGTGTTCCGCGGGAGCGGGTCATCGAACTCCACGGCAATACCACCTATGCCCACTGTCTGAGCTGCGGCGACGAGTACGATCTGGAGCCGATCCGCAGGAGGTTTCAGGCGGAGGGGACCTTGCCGGTGTGTCAGACGTGCGGGGGCCTGGTCAAGACGGCGACGATCTCGTTTGGCCAGGCGATGCCGCAGGAAGAGATGCGGCGGGCGACCGCGGCGGCGAGATCCTGCGATTTTTTCTTCGCCGTCGGATCTTCCCTGAAGGTGTTTCCGGCTGCCGGGCTGCCGGTTCTGGCGAAGCAGGCGGGCGCCCGCCTCGTCATCCTCAACCGCGAACAGACCGATCTCGACGACCTCGCCGATCTGGTCATTCACGCCGAGATCGGGCCGACTCTGGAGGCTGCTCTCGACCGGTGACGGCGAAGCAAGCCGCTCGCCTGTTTAGTGCCACGGGGTGTGGACGAGCCGGCTGATATCGTGGGATGGTCTGGCCCCACTTCCCGAGATCGGCCCATCGCAGCATGCGACAGCTTCTTGATCGCGCGTCCATGAGCTTTGCCGCCGGGGCCTTCGGCGCCCTGGTCACCAGCGTGGTGCTCTGGTTCGCCGGCACGTATCACCTGACCGCCCGCCTTGGCATCGGCATTGCCGCCCCGAGCCTAACTCCGAGCTGGCTCAACCCCCGAATTGTCGCGGGCGGATTATGGGGCTTTCTGTTTCTCCTGCCCTTGGTGAGCGGCCGGTGGTGGATCCGCGGACTCATTCTCAGTCTCGCGCCAACGGCGTACCAGTTGCTCTACGTATATCCGCGCGAAGCCGGCCAGGGCCATTTCGGCCTCGACCTCGGCGTGCTGACCCCAGCCTATGTCATTGCCGCAAACGCGCTTTGGGGGCTTTCCGCGGCGTGGCTGCTGCGCGCGACCGGCCGGGCGTGAGCTCGGTTGCGCGGCGAACCGCAGTCACCGGGCCGGCGTGCTTGCCCTTACAGACAAGCCAAGCTGCGGCATGAGTCGGTCGGGTGCGTGAACAAGGTCGGCGAGCGTATATCGATCGAGGACATCGAAGAAGGCCGCAAGGGCCTCCTGCAAGGCGACCTGCAACTCGCATGCGCCGAGCAAGGGGCAGGTGTTCGTTTCCTGATCGAAGCATTCGACGAGCACCGTGCCGCCTTCCGTCCGCCGGATGACATCGCCGATCCGGATCTCGCTCGGGTTCTTCGCCAGCCGAACTCCGCCATTCCGGCCGCGGACGGTCTCCAGGTATCCATGCCGGCAAAGTTCTGACGCCGCTTTCTTAAGGTGGTCGTAGGAGACGCCATAAGCTCGGGCGACCTCCGGAACAGCACTCGGCGTGTTTCCTTTCAGAGCGGCATACATCAGCAGGCGGATCGAGAAGTTCGAGAACTGGGTGAGCCGCAAGGACGTGAACTCCCTCTTGCCAGAAACAGGTATTTGGTGTACCAGCTTAATAAGCAGGTATCAAGAATGCCTGTTTTCCTGTCGCCGAGGAAGTTGGACTCCGCGAGATGACAGTAAGCCACCCGAAGAGGAGGAAAGCTGATGCAATTCGAGACCTGGAAGACCGCGTTGATCACGGAGATCGAGACGGCGGCGGACAACCGAGCGGAGATGGTGCTGGCTGATCCGGACGATCCGCGGATCGAAAAGAGCCAGAAGGCTCTCTTCCAACTTGCCGACCGGTTAAGGGCCTTGCCATCGGATGATCCGGAACTGAACGCGCTGTTCCGCGAAGAAAGCGAATTGGGCCAGCTCTTGCGATCGAAGCCGGGCGAACCGGAAGGTCGGTTCCGCGATGCAAAGGAAGATTTGCTGGCGGCATACGGCATCGACCACGCGACCTTCGAGACCGTTGACCAGTTCCTCAAAGTGTTGCGGGATCGGGTGGACGAAACGATCAGCGAGTTTCGCCTGCGCGTCTGAGCCATCGCCGGCGAGCCCCCGTCGATCATGCGCCGTTGAGGCCGGGCGGGCGGAGAAGTGTCGGTTCGGCCATATCCGCCGGTCGCGACATTTCTCCGGCGCAACGGTCTGACGTCCGGCAGAGGAGGCACTGAAGGCCGTGGTGGTTGCGTTTGCTGGAGGACTTCTGATCGGGCTTGCCGCGGTCCTGTTGATGCTGGCCGTTGGGCGCATCGCCGGCATTGCCGGTATCGTCGGCGGCCTCGCGGGCGCCGGCCCCGGCGGGAGGGGGTGGCGACTGGCCTTTGTCGCCGGGCTGATCGCCGGCCCATTTGCTGCGGCCCTCTGCGGCGCGCCGCTGCCGGAGATTACAGTCAAGGCATCCGCCCCGGTAGTTGTTGTTGCCGGGCTACTGGTCGGCTTCGGCTCGCGGCTTGGCAACGGCTGCACCAGCGGCCATGGTGTTTGCGGGTTGGCGCGCCAGTCACCGCGATCCCTAGCGGCGACGCTGACGTTCATGGCGGTTGGCATCGCCGTCGTCTTCGTGACGCGTCACGTGTCTGGAGAATAAGGCATGCGCGTGGTTGCTGCCCTGGGCGCCGGCCTGCTGTTCGGCGCCGGTCTCAGCCTCTCCGGAATGATTGATCCGGCCGTGGTTCTCGCCTTTCTCGATGTCGCGGCGATTGCCGAGGGTGGCTGGAATCCGGCGCTCGCCTTTGTCATGGCCGCGGCGGTGCTCATTACGACAGTCGGGTACGCGCTGATTTTTCGCCGCCGGGCGCCTCTGTTCGCGCCGGGCTTCGCCCTGCCGGGCAGTCGCTCGATTAATTGCCGGCTCATCGCCGGAGCTGGGATGTTCGGGCTGGGCTGGGGACTGGTCGGTTACTGTCCCGGACCCGCCATTGCCGGTTTGGGTCTCGGGCTTGGCCAAACCTGGCTCTTCGTCGGTGCGATGCTCGCCGGCATGGTCCTTCACCGCGTTCTGATCGAACGCCCAGGCATCCAACCCTCGTCGGGGTCAAGCCGTGCATGAATCGGGGTTGGGCTGCTCCAAAACGAAAGGTATCCCTGTGACAGGCAGGATTGTGATCGTCGGTGGCGTCGCTGCCGGCGCGTCGGCAGCTGCAAAGGCGCGACGGACGAATGAGCAGGCGGAGATCGTCGTGCTCGAGAGCGGTCCCTACATGAGCTATGCCAACTGCGGACTGCCGTACTATCTCGGCGGCGAGATCGCCTCACGGGACGCGCTCTTCGTCGCCAATCCGACGCGATTTCACGACTATTTTCGCATCGACGTCCGTTTGAACACAAAGGCTCTGAGCATCTCCGCCAGCGAGCGGAAAGTTGCGTTCGTCGGGGCAGATGGCGTCACCGGCACGCTCGCCTACGACCGGTTGATCCTGGCGACGGGTACCGTGCCAATCGTGCCGCCCATAGCCGGCCTCGACGGTGCCAACGTTCACTACTGCCGCACGGTCCCCGATGTCGACGCGATCATGGAGCGGCTTTCGCATCTGCTTCCCCGCGAGATGGAAGGCGGACACTTCCTCAACGTCAAGGACGCAGGCTTCCAGGCGCTGATCATCGGCGGCGGGTACATCGGCCTCGAATGCGCCGAACAGTTCATGCGCCGGGGATTCCGAACGACCGTGGTCGAGGCCAAGGATCAGTTGATGGGCCCCCTGGACCTTGAGATCGCGCACCCGGTGCAACTCGAACTGCAGGACACCGGCGCCGTTGTCGTCCTCAACGACAGCGTTGCCGGCATCGAGCCCATGGGCAACCGGTCCACGGCCGTCCTGAAGAGCGGCAGGAGGGTGACGTTTGACATCGCCGTCGTCGGTACCGGCGTTCGGCCCAACGTGGAACTGGCCAAATCAGCGGAGTTAAGCCTCGGCGAAACCGGAGCGATTGCGGTGGACGCGTGGCAGCGGACCTCAGACCCGGCGATCTTCGCCGCCGGCGACAATTGCGAGGCCGTCTTTCTGCCGACCGGGAAACCCGTCAACATCCCGCTCGCGGGACCCGCGAACAAGCAGGGACGGATCGCCGGCCAGAACGCCGCGCTTGATCTGATCGGCGCGGAACGGGACGACGCCCGACGCCTTGCCATGCGTGGTGTTCTTGGCACGGCCATCGTCCGGGTCGGGAAGGTCGTTGCCGGCGGAACGGGATTGACCGGAAAAATGGCCAAGCGCGCCGGCATCGACGTTTGCAGCGCTTACGTCATCGGCCCCAACCATGCCGGCTATTATCCGGACGCCAAGCTGATGTTGCTGAAGCTGCTCTATGCCCCGGCCAGCGGCCGGCTGCTGGGTGCGCAGGCGGTCGGTCAGGACGGCGTGGACAAGCGCCTCGACGTTCTCGCCACTGCCATCCAGGGGGAGATGACGGTCGAGGACCTGGAACATCTGGACCTCTGTTACGCGCCGCCCTTCGGTTCCGCCAAGGACGTCGCCGTGATGGCCGGGTTCGTTGCTGCAAACGCCTGGCGTGGGACAAGTCCCGGGGCATCGCCGCTCTCGGCCTTCGACGAGATGTCCGGAGAGAGACCGCCGCTTCTTGTCGATGTCCGGACACGGCGCGAATTCGACGAGGGGTGCCTGGAGGGGGCGGTCAATATTCCGCTCGATGAGCTCCGGGACCGCCTCGCTGAAATCCCAACCGACCGGCCCGTGGTCCTGCAGTGCGGCACCGGATACCGGAGCTACGTAGCCCAGCAGATCCTCCTGAACAAGGGCTGGACCGACGTCCGCAATCTCTACGGCGGCTACGGACTCGCAAAGCGGATCTGCAGCATGGTGTCCGGCAAGCCGCCGCACTGATCTGCTCAAACCGGACACGGAGCCCGTCTTCAGCGGGGCGGCTCGACGTCAGCTGTGTTGTGCGTTTCGGCCCGCAGTTCCGCGACCTCCGCATCCAGTTCTGCGATGCGGGCGTCGCGCTCAGCGAGAGCCGCGGCGACGTCGGCGGCCTCGAACCGTTGCGGGATATGCTGGGGGCAGTTGGCGTCCCAGGCGGCAACTGTGAACAGAAGAACCTGCTCGGGGCGGGCCGCGTAGCCTTCGGGTCTCAGCCTGGCGATCAGCCCTAAATCCCCCTCGATGATGCGCGCCTCGCCCCAGATCTTGATGCGTCGCCGGTGAACATAGTCGATCAGGAAGAGATGCGCCTTCGGATTGTCGATAAGATTACCTTGCGTGATGTACTGGCGGTTGCCGGCGAAATCGACGAAGCCGATGGTCTTGTCGTCGAGGACGCGCAGGAAGCCCGGCGGGCCGCCGCGATGCTGGATATAGGGCTGCCCCGCCGCGTTCGCGGTCGCGAGAAAAACGCTCGTCTGGCTCTGGATGAATGCGGCGAGGTCGGGCGTGATCCGGGTCTCCCACGAGCCTTTCGCCTCCATGAGTCCGTAGGAGCGGCGGGAGCCTTTGCGCGCCTGTATCGCCTTGACCGAGGGTGTGAACGCGATATCGCTGGAATAGTCGGGAAGGCGCTCCATGACGGCTATCCTGGGTGGGGTGCTGGTTAGCGGCTCGTCGGCCGATGGCCTGAAAGTTAGGTCCTACCGAAAAATAGAATAAGACCGTATTATCGGGAGTATCCCTTCCGGAATTTGGAAATGGATCGCTTCCGATCGATGTCGGTCTTTGTGAGCGCGGTCGAAGCCGGCAGCTTTTCGGCGGCAGCGCGCCGCCTCGGCATGCCGCTCGCCACGGTGAGCCGCAAAGTCGCGGAGTTGGAGGCCCATCTGGGAACGCGCCTCCTCAACCGGTCCAGCCGCGTTCTGGCGTTGACGGAGGCCGGTCGCTCATACATCCTCGCGTGCAAGCGTATCCTTGAGGAACTGAGCGAGGCGGAGAGAGCCGCGTCGGGGGAGTACCGGGCACCGAAAGGCGAGCTGGTTCTGACCGCCCCGATCGTGTTCGGCCGTCTGCACCTATTGCCGGTGGTCACGGAGTTCCTCGGGGCTTATCCGGAGATCGATATCCGGATCATGCTGTCGGACCGCGTTGCTAATCTTCTTGAGGACAACGTCGACCTCGCGCTGCGCATCGGCGCGCTCCCCGACAGCAGCCTGATGGCCATCCGCCTCGGGGCTGTCCGTCGTGTTGTCTGCGGAAGTCCGTCCTATTTCGCCGGGCGCGGCGTGCCCCGGGATCTTCAGCAGCTTGGAGGGCACGATTGTATCAGTTTCGAAACCCTGGTTGCGCCCGATGCCTGGACGTTCGCGATCGCAGGGGGCGAGGCGCGCGTGTCGATTCGCTCCCGGCTGGTGGTAAACACCGCCGAGGCTGCGATCGATGCGGCGATCGCGGGGCTCGGGATCAGCCGCGTGCTCTCCTACCAGATTGCCGATGCGCAGGCGGCGGGCCTGCTTGCCGTTGTCCTGGAGGAGTTCGAACCTGAGCCCTGGCCAGTCAGCCTGGTTTATCCGGGGGGGCGGCTCCTGCCGCTCAAGGTGCGGGCTTTCCTCGATTTTGCGGCGGTGCGGCTGAGGGCAAGGCTGCAGCAACGGGCGGAATAAGCTGGCGAGGATGAAAAGAGCGCTCTCGCCATAGGAGAGAAAAGGTCTCTTGAGGAATCGCCGCGGTTGGGGATCGCCGGTTGTCTTGCGCCAGAACCGGCTGCATAATTTGGACGGTTGGAAGCAGGGAGTGATAATGAGCAGCTTCGTATGGAACGAGGCAATGAGCGTGGGTATGCCTGCTTTGGACGCCGATCATCGTTGCCTCATCCGCATTATCAACCTCCTCGAGGATGCGGAAGGAAGCGATGTGGAGCGCGTCATCGGCATTGTGCTGGAGACGCTCGACCTCTACTGCCGCTACCATTTCGCTCGTGAGGAGCGGATCATGCAGGCGTGCGGCTTTCCCTCGTTTGCGTTCCATCGGCACGAGCACGAAGGATTTCGCCAGTCTGTTGCCGCCAGGGGCGCGGGCGGGGCGGGCCGCGCGGATGCCCGGGACCTGCTGGAGTATCTGCAAGCCTGGCTCCTTCATCACATCCTGATCCAGGACATGGCCTACAAACCCTACGTCGTGGGGACCCCTGATCTTGACGCCTGGATGGCCGACGGAGAATGCGAACCGGTGGTGCCCGAGCCTGGTGAGCTCCTTCGGCAGTAACGAGCCGGAAGCGGGCGTAGTGGGAATGGGATAAGCGCGGCGCACCGCGAAAGCGCGCCGCCTGCGTCGCGTGGAGCTAAATCTGCGAGAGCAGGGTCTCGGCGCTGGTCTTGTCGAAGCCCGAGGCATCGATGTTCAGCACCTTCACCACGCCATCGTCAACCAGCATGGAAAAGCGCTGGTTGCGTAACCCAAGTCCCTTCCCGGTCAGATCCAGCTGCAGTCCGGCGGCCTTGGTGAAGGCCGCGTCGCCGTCCGCCACCAGCGCGACCGTCTCGCCGCACCCCTGGTCCTTTCCCCAGGCGTTCATGACGAACGCGTCGTTGACCGATGTGCAGACAATCGCGTCAACGCCCTTCGCCTTCAAGGCGTCCGCGCTCTGCACGAAGCCGGGCAGATGCTTTGCTGAACACGTCGGCGTGAACGCGCCCGGCACACCGAAGAAGGCCACCTTCTTTCCCCTGAACAGGTCGTCCGTGGAGATGGCTTCCGGGCCATTTTCGCTCCAACGCATCACCGTGACCGAAGGGATCCTGTCGCCGACAGCGATTGTCATTTCCGCCCCTTTCCCTCGAGGATTTTGACGAAGGCGCTCGATGGCTCGCCTTCCGGCGCTAACATGGTTGCGCCGCTCTCCGATTACAAAGCGCAACGCAGCGCTACAATCAGCGCGACCCGGCGCGATCGAGTGCCGACAGGACAGCGCTCTCGGTCAGCAGTTCCGGCAACGCTTCGCCGGTTGGTATGGCCGGTCCGTAAACCGCGTCAAACGGAATTCCGTAGCGGCCAAAACCGGCGAGATAGTGGGCAATCGCAGCGTCCGGCTGGGTCCAGTCGCCGCGCATGGCGATGACATCGTCTCCTGCCAGGCGGCCAGCGACCGGATCCCGGTTGAGGACGAAGCGTTCGTTCACCTTGCAGGTGAGACACCAGTCGGCTGTGACATTCACCCAGACGGTGCCGCCGCCGGCGACGACTTCGGCGATCCGGGCGGGATCGAAGGGCTGCCAGTTTGCCGCTTCCCCGGAAACTCGTCCGGGCAGGCGCGCCCCGGCGGTGGGATCAGGCGGCACGAGGAAAGCGGCGACCGCCAGCGCCATCATGGCGGCCAGGCCGGCCCGGCGAAGGGGCGGGGGCATGCGACGCCGGAAGACGAGCAGGAGCACGATTGCGGAGACCAGAGCCGCGACCGTGAGCGCCGACGGCCAGCCAACGCTGCCGGCCAAAACCCAAGTCAGCCAGATCGCGGTGGCGATGAGCGTCAGAGACAACACGCGCCGCAGCCAGACCATCCAGCGCCCGGGTTTCGGCAACGCGGTGGCGAGGCCCGGAAAGACCGCGACGGAGAGGTAGGGAAGGGCGAGACCGAAGGCAATTGCCGCAAAGACAAGCGTGATCTCGGCGGGGCCGCGGGCCAGGGCAAAACCAATCGCCGTGCCAAGAAAGGGCGCCGAGCAGGGCGTCGCCAGCAGCGTTGCCAGCGCGCCCGTCAGAAAGTGGCCGACAAGACCGCGCATTCGCGAGGTCTGCTCGGACGCCACTCCGAACAGCCGCGGCAGGGGAACTTCGAACAGACCCCACAGATTGGCCGCGAACAGAGTGACGACGAGGATCATCGCAACCAGAAACCACGGCTGCTGAAATTGCAGGCCCCAGCCGACGGCCGCACCGGTCGCCTTCAGCGCGATCAAGGCCCCGGCCAGCAGCATGAATGAGAAGAGAATGCCGAGTGCCGTCGCGATGAAACCGATGCGAACGTGCCGTCTGTCGCCGCCTCCATGGCTCACCACCGCGAGCAGCTTCATCGAGAGAACCGGCAGCACGCAGGGCATGAGGTTGAGCACCAGTCCGCCCAGCAGCGCCAGCGCCAGAATGGCGATGTAGCCACGCGAAGGCTCCGCCGCCGGCCCGCCGGAGGCCAGGACGACCGCCTGCTCGGCGGCGCGCGCGCCATCCACTACCGTCACCGTGGCCGGCATGCCGACGAGTGGCGCGCTCAGCTCGTCGATATTGCCGATATCGACGCGAAAGACGGCCGAAAGGCGGTCAGCGGCAAAATGGGTCCGAGGCGCGCCGAACACGAGGGGCGGGGGAGCCTCGATAAACACGTCCGGCGCCTCCAGCGGCTCCTCCGCGCAGACCGAAACGGCAAGCAGCGGGCCGCCGGGGGCCGGCTCCACGGCAGCGCGTTCGACCGTCAGCCGGTGCGCCAGTCCCTCGCCAGGCACCTGTGCGCTAGCGCGCGCGATGTCATGCGCGTGAGCGCTTGCGGCTGCGGGGCCGGCCGGCAGATCGAGGGCCAGCTCGGCGACGTACGGCACGCAAATGTCGGCGCATGTCAGGTAATCGACGGTTGCCCGCAGGGCCACCGCCTCGCCGGCCGTCTGCAGTCTCGCCTCCACCGGCAAGATCACCGTGTCTGAATAACCGATGGTTTGAAGGTCCAGGACGGCAAAGCGATGGGGCGCGGGCCAGCGAAGTTCTGCGGACTGAAGGTTGCGTGATCCAACCCACTCTGCTCGCGGGGGGTAGCCCGCGTCGCCGGGGGAGCGCCAGTAGATGTGCCATCCCGGCGCCATGCGAAATTCCAGGCCGAGGGGGACCGTTGCGTCCTCTCCGACGCCCGTCACGGCCGCGATCAGGCGAACGCCTCCGTGCTCGGTCTCAGCCCACGAAGAAGACGCGCTTGATATTGCCGGCGTCGCGGCAGGAACGGAACTTGCAAGAGCGATCGGGATCAGCAGCGCGACAACAAGGACTGCGACCATATGCTTAGCGGTCATTCAGCTTTCAGCGTCCACGGCATGCAGTCAATTCTCAGTATTCGCAAATTCGAAGCGGCATCGCGTCGTGCGGGAGAGTGTGCACGCAAATGCAGTTGCCCGACAAGCCGGGGCGGTTCACAGACAGTTGAGCGGCCCGGCGGCAGTTTGGCGGGTGCTGCTCCGGACGAGCGCCGCCTTGATGGACGTCGCTGCCAGCGGCTATGCTAGCCTTAAGCGCAAGGTCATTCCAATTCTGACGGAACGTCGCATGGTGCATGCTCAAGACCTCGATTGCTACCTGGTCGGTCACCTGCTGATTGCAATGCCTGGAATGCGCGATCCGCGTTTCGCGCGAACCGTCGTCTACATATGCGCTCACAGCGCCGAAGGGGCGATGGGGTTGGTGATCAACCGGGCCCTCGACTCCCTGACCTTCGACGAGCTGTTGGAACAGCTCGGAATCGAGGGGACGGACCTGAGACCGGCGGTTGCCATTCATTTCGGCGGTCCGGTCGAGACCGGCAGAGGGTTCGTTCTGCACTCGCCCGACTATCGCCAGGATGGAACATTGAGCGTTGCCGACGACGTCTCGTTGACGGCGACGGTCGATATTCTGCGGGCAATAGCCGCGGGCGAAGGACCTCGCCACCATCTCCTGGCGTTAGGGTATGCCGGGTGGGGGCCCGGTCAACTGGACGGCGAGATCCGGGCGAACGGCTGGCTGAGCGTCGCTGCGGACGAGCACCTCGTCTTTGATGCCGACCTGGAATCGAAATGGGACAGGGCGATGGAGAAGATCGGGATTGATCCGCGCATGCTTTCGGGTGCGGCAGGACACGCCTGAGGCGGCCGATCGTGCCCCGATCAAAGCCGACACGTATCCACAGCTTTCGTGGATAACCCTGTGGAAAAGGCTTGGCGGATCTCGGCAACCTCCCAGCGCATGTTCCTCTTTCCCCATTCGCCCGAAGGACGAGCGGGCGCGATTGGACGCCGTCCGCTGGCCACAGCGAAGGCAGAAAGGACGGGCAGCAACGGTGCTCCAGGCTGTGAACAAATCACCGGCGTGGCAAGTGGCCCCTGTCTGCGGCATGGCTGACAACAGAGGGAATCCTGTCGCAGCACGCCGGGGCGCCGGTGTGCTGCTGGACTTCACCCGTGCAACGCTTTAGGTCCTGAAGCGGAGTGAAGGGTGGAGCGCGCATGTCGGTCGACGAGCCAATGATTCTGGCACTGCCGAAGGGCAGGATCCTAAAGGAAGTCCTTCCCGTCTTGCAGGCGGTCGGGATTGAACCGGAGGCTGCGTTTGCCGACGACGACGCGCGGCAGCTCCGCTTTTCCACGAGCGTGCCGGGCCTGGATCTCATTCGCGTCCGGTCTTTCGATGTGGCGACGTTTGTCGCTTTCGGCGCCGCTCATCTCGGCGTTGCCGGCAATGATGTGCTCATGGAATTCGACTATCCTGAAATTTACGCGCCGCTGGACCTGGATATCGGCCATTGCCGGCTGTCCGTTTGCGAACCGGCGGGCTTATCGGAGGCGGACGATCCGCGCTCCTGGAGCCACATCCGCGTCGCGACAAAATATCCACGCCTGACCGCCCGCCATTTCGCCGGCCGCGGCGTCCAGGCCGAGTGCATCGTCCTCAACGGCGCGATCGAGCTGGCGCCGGTGCTCGGACTCAGTCAGCGGATCGTCGATCTGGTGTCCAGTGGCGCGACGCTGCAGGCCAACGGCCTGGTCGAGGTTGAACGGATTGCCGGGATCACGTCCCGCCTTGCCGTCAACCGGACGGCCTGGAAGACGCGGCCGCGGCAGATCGGTGGCTGGCTTGAACGCTTTCGCGAGGTTGCGCGTGCCCATACGGCTTGATATTCGCGACAGAGACTTTGAAAGCACTTTTGCCGCGATGCTCGACGCCCGCCGGGACCAGGCGGAGGATGTGGACAAGGCCGTCGCCGCCATTCTCGACGACGTTCGCGCTCGTGGCGATGATGCCGTGCTTGAGTATACCCGGCGGTTCGACGACCCGTCGGTCGAACTCCGCCAGCTGCGCCTGAGCAAGCCGGAGATCGCCGCTGCCTGGGCGGATTGCGGCCCCACCACGCTGGCGGCTCTTGACCTGGCGGCTGCGCGGATCCGCGCTTTTCATGAGCGCCAGCGGCCGACCGACCTCGATATGGTCGATCCCGAAGGCTTGCGCCTCGGTTGGCGATGGTCGGCGATCGAAGCGGTGGGCCTGTATGTTCCCGGCGGCACCGCCGCCTATCCGTCATCCGTGCTGATGAACGCGGTGCCGGCCAAAGTCGCCGGCTGCCGGCGGCTGGTCATGGTGGTGCCGGCGCCCAAGGGTCAGATTTCGCCTCTGGTGCTTGCAGCGGCCCGCGTCGCCCAGGTTGACGAGGTCTGGCGGATCGGTGGCGCCCAGGCGATCGGCGCTCTCGCCTACGGCACGCAACAAATCGCTCCGGTGCACAAGATCGTTGGTCCCGGAAATGCCTATGTTGCCGCGGCGAAGCGCCGGGTCTTCGGTCGCGTCGGCATCGATATGATCGCCGGCCCTTCCGAGGTGCTGATCGTCGCCGATGCTCAGACCGATCCGTCGTGGATCGCTATGGACCTCCTGGCCCAGGCCGAGCACGATGCCGCCGCCCAGTCCATCCTCGTCACCGATGACGACGCGTTTGCCGACGCGGTCGAAAGAGCGGTCGAAACGCATCTGGCGACGTTGCCGAGACGCGCCATCGCCGAGGCGAGTTGGCGGAATAACGGGTGTATCGTGACCGTCGAGACGATCGATCAGGCGCCGATGCTGGTCGACCGGATCGCGCCCGAGCATCTCCAGCTTGCACTGGAGAATTCGGAAGGCTTGCTGGCCAACATCAGGAATGCGGGCTCGATCTTTCTTGGCCGCTTCACGCCTGAGGCGCTCGGCGACTACGTCGCGGGACCGAACCACGTGCTGCCCACCTCGCGAAGCGCCCGATTTTCGTCTGGTCTCGGCGTGCTCGATTTCATGAAGCGGTCGACGTTTCTCGGATGCGATGCGGGCGGGCTTGCGCGCCTCGGGCCGCCGACGGTCGCTTTGGCCGAGGCGGAGGGCCTCGACGCCCATGCCCGATCCGTGTCGATCCGGATGAACACGCTGAGGGGCGGATGACGCAAGAAGCCTGGTACGATGATCGCGCCCTAGCGAGACGCAATTCGGCCGGGTTCTCGTTGCCTCTTACTGCTCCACACCCGCCATCGTGTCTGAAGCCATGGCCGCTGAACTGACCGAAGGCGAGGAGGGGCGGCATTCTGTTGCCGTCAGCGTCCCCGGCCGCCAGAGCAGGGATCGGATCATCAAGTTGCTGCTTGAAGATCCGGCGGGGATCCGGCTCAGCCCGACGGTGGAGCACGAACGTCGCGTCGCGCTTTACGATTTGCTCGAGGACAATGTCTTTGCGGTCAAGGGACCTTTTCATGGACCTTACGTGGTTCACCTCTCCGGCGACGGCGAGCGGCTGACCTTTAGGGTTTGTGATCAGCTCGATCTGCAGCTGACCCGCTTTTCAGTGCTGCTCGGCTCGCTGCGGTCCGTCATCAAGGACTACTTCCTCATATGCGAAAGCTACTTCAACGCGATAAAGACTCTCACGCCGAGTCGAATCGAGGCTATCGATATGGGCAGGCGGGGTTTGCACAACGAGGGTGCTGAACGCCTGCGGGAGAACCTCGCCCCGAAAGTTGACATCGACAAAGACACAGCTCGCCGCCTGTTCACGCTGATTTGCGTGCTGCATATTCGGCGATGATGAGGAGGAGCATTCATCCATGGCACCAGCGGGACGCGAACCTGCCGCTGCACGCTCCTGCGTCGCGGCGCCCGGCCTTCGCGGCCGGACGAAAGCCGCGTTCGCTGACGGTTAACCGAGCAGTTGGCCAGCCGATCGACCGCCGTCTTGTTCGCTTGTACGCACAACGCCGTGCGGTCGGCGATGGCTGAGGGCATTCTGAAGCATCTGTTAGGTCACCGGATTTTTGTGGACTCGGCCGGTGTCCGTCCCGGTGATCTCGACCCCTTCGCCGTACAGGTTATGGACGAGATCGGCATCGATATTGCGCGACACCTGCCGAAGAGCTTCGAGGATTTGGAGGATGACTCGTTCGACGAGGTTATCTCGTTGTCCCCGGAAGCGCAGCACCGCGCGGTGGACATGACGCGGGTGATGGCGTGCGACGTTCTCTTCTGGAACACGTTCGATCCGACGATCGTCGAGGGAAGTCGCGAGAGCCGGTTGGACGCCTACCGGCAGGTTCGGGACCAATTGATGCGGCGGATTAAAGAGCACTTTGACATCACGCCGATGGCTGACCTCTGAAATCGAACTCGATTGCCGGCTGAGCGGAACGGAACGCTCTATATGATGGTTTTTGAGATGGCGTCGAAGCGAGCCGGCGCATAGGCTTTTGGTCGGATCGGGGCCCGGCTCCGGCCGAAGGGACGGGAGAAGAGATGTTATCGAGTGATCTGCCGGTCGGGGATGGGAGCGGCGAGCGGACGCCGCAGCCCAATCCGTGGAAGAAGGCGCGGCTCCCTTCGCTCACTCCTTCGATCACGGCCGAGCAGGCGCTGGCCGACATCGTCTTGAGTTGTGCGGATCATCTGCGCGGCAACGAACGATGCGTTCTCGATCGCTCGCACGAAGAAGGCGTCCATCAGATGCGGGTCGCGGTCCGGCGGCTGCGATCTTGCGTCAGGCTCTATGAGCGATTCATCCCTGAAGAGCAGCACATCTATCTGTCGGGTGAGCTGAAATGGCTGATTGGCGAACTCGGCCCCGCCCGCGACTGGGACGTGTTCGCAGGCGAAGTCCTGTCGCAGGTGATCCGGGAGATGCCGGAGGAGGAGCGGCTCGACGCCCTGTCGCAGCGAGTGGAACAACAGCGGGACGAGGCGTACGTTCGCGCCCAGGCAGCCGTCGGCTCTCAGCGGTACGTGGGGCTGGTGCTGCTGCTGACTTCCTGGGCGGAAGGTCGAGGCTGGCGCGGGCCGGGAGAACGACAGCATCCGGCGGCCATGGTGAAGGCCTCGGGGGTCGCGCGCGACCTGCTGCATGGAATTTACGAGGGGCTCGCCGCCGCCGGATCGAACTTCGAAAACCTCGATCCCGAGGAACGCCACAAGGTTCGCATTCACCTGAAGCAGTTGCGGTATGCGACCGAGTTTTTCTCGACGCTTTATTCGAAGCGCAAGGTCACGCCTTACCTGTCCGCCATGAAATCTCTGCAGGACCAGCTCGGCGTCAGCAACGACGTTGAGGTTGCGCGGAAGTTGCTCAAACGAGCGGTGAAGGGCACCCGCGGCAAAGAGCGCGCCGACCTGTCCTATGCCGCAGGTCTTGTCATCGGTTGGCACAGTCACATTGGAGGCGATCGTGAGCGGGAGCTGGTTGCCGCCTGGCAGCACCTGGTCGTCCGCCCGCGCTACTGGGAGCCGGTCGCGGGTCCAACAGCGGGTGCAGCAGTTGATACAGGCGCGGCCGCCGTGGAGGCAGCGGAAACCGCTTCACAACCCGAGGCCTTGCCGGACAGTGGGGCGGCGCAACCGGCCTGAACCGCACGCCCGTCGGCTGCTCCGCCTGCAGAGTAATCGCCCTATCCCTTGCGACGGGGGGACCGCTAACGATCGAGGCAGAGGTCCAGTGTCGTCTGCCAGCCGGGGATCGAAACCCCGAAGGTGTCCAGCGCGCGGCGCGAATCGAGTGCGGAAAAGCCCGGTCGCAGGGCGGCTGCGGGAAATGCCGCGGAGGCTACGGCGCGCAGCCGGGGCGTGGAGCGTCCGTGCGCGGCATGGTGCGCAAAGACGGCGGCCGCAAAGTTGAAGCGGGAACACCAGCTCTCGCCGGCCAGGTGATAGGTGCCCTCGCTCGCCGCCAAGGCGTCGGTTCCCCCCCGTGCCCACCCGGCGGCCAGAATCTGCGCAGTCGCATCGGCGAGGGACGGCGCCCAGGTCGGGCAACTTTCCTCGTCCTCAACGATCGCCAGCTCGTCGCCCTCGATATCGAGCCGCAGCAGGGCGCCGAGAAAGCCGCGCGCGGTCTTGCTATAGACCCAGCTCGTACGCAGGATCAGATGGGCAACGCCTGTTGCCCGGATCGCCTGTTCGCCCGCGAGCTTGCTGCGCCCGTAGACCCCAAGCGGCTCCGTCGGGTCAGCCTCGTGAAACGGGCGCGGCCGTCCGTTCGCGTCCCGATAACCCGTCTGTCCGAACACATAGTCGGTCGAGAAATGAACGAGGGCGGCATCCAGGCTCTTTGCCTCCTCGGCGAGCACGCCGGGAGCCACGGCATTGACCGCCATCGCGATGTCCGGCTCCCCCTCCGCCCGATCGACGGCGTTGGAGGCGGCCGCATTGACGATCAAAGAAGGCCTGAGCGCACGGACCAGACGGGAAGCCGCCGACGGATCGGCAAGATCCGCATCCCGGCGCCTCACCGCCGTCACCGGTGCCAGCGTCGATAAGCTCCGCCGCAGCTCCCGTCCGGTCTGGCCGTCGGCGCCGAACAGCAGAATCGGCCCCGCGTGTCGCGATGAGGACATGCGACTCATCGGCGACGAACGGGCAGGCCGGCGAAATTCACCGATTCTGCTCTCATTGTCGGGGACGTGATGGCGCGACACCGCATCGGGGGATCATACGTCAGGCTGGTCTTCTGTCGATAATCCACTAGCCTTCCTCTATCGCCGCGGGAAAATCCCCGATGCATCCCTTAGCTTCTGTGCCCTAAGCTGGCTGGCCCCCTCAAACTGTCCGGGACATTTTTGATGCGCCGCATGGCCTGCTCCGCCGCTCCCCCCCGCCTCTGGCTCGTGATCGGGGAAAAGGTCGGAGACAATGCTCAGGTTGAGGTTGTCGCCGACGCTCTCGGCTGGCCGGCAGAGCGCAAGGTCATGCGCTTCCTTCCCCAGTTTCAGACAGGCAAGCCACCGTTCAGGCCCTCGCTCTATCACATCGACAAGGCCGCTTCGGACGAGCTCCAGCCACCGTGGCCGGATCTGGTGCTGACCGTTGGCCGGAGGCCATCCATGGCGGCGATGTGGATCAGGGAGCAGTCGGGAGGGCGCACGAAGGTGGTGATCATCGGCCGGCCCCGGCGTCTGTTGCGTGACTTCGACCTGGTGCTCGCGACGCCACAGTACCGGCTGCCCGAGCGGGATAATATCGTTCGCCTGTCTCTGCCGCTGATGCGGGTTGACCCGGCCCGGGTCGCAGCGGCTTCCGTGGGCTGGGAGGAGCGATTGTCGGATCTGTCGCGGCCGCTCACCGCGGTGCTGGTGGGTGGGCCGACGAAGCCGTTCGTCTTCGATGCGGCGACGGCTCGGGCTTTTCTGGCCGCGTTGCACGCGACGACAGAGGGGGCGGGCTCTCTCTTTGTGACCACCAGCCGGCGGACGCCCGATGAGGTCACTGCGGCGCTGGAGGATGCCCTGCCGGCCGGCAGCAGACTGTACCGTTGGACACCCGACGCCCGCGACAATCCCTATCTGGCGCTCCTCGGGCTGGCCGACCGGTTCGTCGTCACCGGCGACAGCGTCTCGATGCTGGTTGAGGTCGCGCGTCTGCGCAAGCCGCTGGCCATCTTTCCCTTGCCGGTGGAACCGGGCGTCTGGCCGGTGATGAAAAAGCGGCTGGCCGACGTTTTTCAGCCGCGGGCGGACGAGCCCGGCCGCGGTGGAGCGTTGGCCCGCCTGGGCGACATGCTGTACGACATAGGGGTCGTGGGCTATTCGCGGGAGTTTGAAGCAGTTCACCGGACGCTGATCGACTCGGGCCTTGCGGTGTCGCTCGGCGAATCCTTTCCAAGCACCGCATCAGATGTGCCGGACGACCTGCCGAAGGTTGCGCAGCGTATAGCAGCCTTGTTCACGCCGAAGTGAGGTTGACTTGCCGCTCGCCTTGCCTTCTGCTACATCGGTAGTATTGGAATGGCTGAAAATCAGTGGATGCCGCTCGTGAAACCGACCGTGTTTATTCAAACCAACCATAAGCAGATCGTTGGCGCTCTGGTCGCCGAGTACTCGTTGCGGCGGAATTCGAAAAGTCCTGACGCCTTCGATGTCCGCATCATGCACACCAAGGACTTTCCGTTTCTTTGGGAGCGGGAGGGGCAGGAGTACCTGCGCGACGGCGTTACGCGTCAATGGCATATGGAAGACCTTCAGTCGTTCACGCCCACCCGCTTTTTGCCGCCGCAACTGATGGGATATGAGGGGCGCGCGGTCGTCATCGATCCGGATGTGTTCGCGGTCGGCGACGTGTTCGAACTGCTGTCCCGCGACATGAAAGGGGCCGCAATCATGGCCCGGCCCCGCTCCGGCTACAAGGAGAAGAAGGGCGTGATGGCAACGAGCGTCATGCTCTTGGACTGTGCCAAGCTATCGCATTGGAACGTGGAGCGGGATTTCGCGGCGCTGTTCCAGAAGACCCGTGATTACGCCAAGTGGATCGGCCTGCTCTATGAGACACGGGAGTCGATCGGCATCCTTGAGAACGAGTGGAATGACCTCGATAAACTCACGGCGGCGACGAAGATGGTCCATATGACCAAGCGCAAGACGCAGCCATGGAAAACCGGTCTGCCGGTGGACTTCATGCCGCCGGAAAAGCCGTCGGGCTTTGTCGTTCTGGGCTGGATCAACCAGTTCCGTCGCCGGGTGTTCGGCGACTATGCTTTTCTCGGAAACTACGCACCCCATCCCGATCCCAATCAGGAGCGGTTTTTCTTTGGCCTGCTGCGGGAGTGCGTGGAGAAAGGGATCGTGACCGAGGCCCTGCTGCGCGACGAAATGAAGCAAAATCACGTCCGCCACGACGCCTTCGAGGTCCTTCAGAAGACCATTCCGTTGGCTGCCTGAAGATAACTGCCGGCCGTCCCCGTCGGCGGCCGGTAGATCACGACACGGAACCGGCCGGCTCTTGGCATGCTCAATGCTGCCGGCGTCGGACATCCTCGCAGGGGACGCCCGGCAGGAGCCCGGGAAGAGGCGCTACGCACGACGCTCTGATTCCACAGGTAGGCCCGACCGCGGGGTGTTCGTGTTCGGCACGGCGGGAGGCGGCCGCGCCGCCTCCCTAATGCCCGGATGGGCCGGTCAGCCTTCGTACTTGTGGAAGCCGCGGCCGCTCTTGCGGCCGAGGTAGCCGGCATCGACCATCTGCTTGAGCAGCGGGCTCGGGCGGTACTTGGAATCCTCAAACCCCTGGTAGAGAGTCTCCATGACGTTCAGCGTGACGTCGAGGCCGATCAGGTCGGCGAGTGCCAGCGGGCCGATCGGGTGGTTGGCGCCGAGTTTCATCACGTCGTCGATGTCGTCCGGACCGGCGAGGCCCTCGTACAGGCAGTTGATCGCCTCGTTGATCATCGGGATCAGCACCCGGTTGACGACGAAGCCGTAAGAGTCCTTCACCAGGTGCGGCGTCTTGCCGACCTTGCGGCTGGCCTCCAGCACCGCCTCGCAGGTCGCGTCGTCGGTTTGCAGCGCGCGGATCACCTCGATCAACTGCATCACCGGCACCGGATTGAAGAAGTGCATGCCGATCACTTTATTCGGCCGCTTGGTGGCGGCAGCAATCTTGGTCACCGAGATCGACGAGGTATTGGTGGCGAGGATGGCGTCCGCCTTGCAGACGTCGTCCAGTTCCTTGAACAGCTTGGTCTTGAGATCGACGTTCTCGAGCGCCGCCTCGACGATCAGGTCGCAATCTCCGAGCGGGGCGATGTCGACCGCGCCCGTGACCCGCGCCAGAGCGGCGTCCTTGGCCTCACCCGAGATCTTGTTGCGCGCCGCCATGCGTTCCAGGCTCTTGCGGATCGTTGACATGCCGCGATCAACGAATTCCTGCTTGATGTCCCGCATGACGACGTCGTAACCGGAGGTTGCGAACGCCTGTGCGATGCCGTTGCCCATAGTGCCGGCGCCGACCACACCGACTTTGTGAATTTCCATCTCTTCCTCCCCTACGGCCATTCAATTGACTGCTGGTGGATGTCTTTGCCGTTGGCCGCCGGCGCGTTGACCGGGCGCCGGCATCATCTTGCACGGCGCATCGGGATGTGAAAGGAGAAATCTTTGTAGCATGGTGACGGCCGGCCGGCGCGCGACCGCCAGGGAGGGACGCGAGCCGCCCATCCGGTAGGGTCATTGCCGTGGTGAGTAGGGACGAGAAGCTGTTATGGCGCAAACGGAAGAGGCGCATCTGCGCGAGTGGATTGGCAGGACGGAGACCGCGACCGATCGGCTCGATACCGACCGGGTGGTTGCGCTGCAGGCAGCACTCGATCGACCGGAGCCGCGCTTGCGTCCGGGAGACTGGCTGCCGCTGCTGCGGCACTGGCTCTATTTCTGGGTGATCGTTCCCC
>DAIQPV010000243.1:0-5137 GCA_036787145.1 Rhodospirillales bacterium | reverse complement strand
TCGGGCAGGGCCGCGAGAACGCCAAGCAATATCTCAGGGCTCATCCGGACCGGGCGGCGGAGATCGAGGCAAAAATCCGCCAGAACGCCGGTCTGGTTTCCGAATCGCTGCTGACCGGAGCCGCTGATTCCGACGATCTGCCGGCACCAAGCGAATAGGTCTATTCGATAGCGCCGCCGCCGGGTCCGCAGAGCCGGCGGTCGGCGTCTGCGTGCTTGTCGCCGCCGGCCTGCCACGCGTCGCGCGCGCCCGGCAAACGTCACTGAGAATGGTCAGCTTGCGCGGTCTTCGCTTTTTCCGCTTCCTGGTTGCGCAGGATGAAGCGCTGGATCTTGCCGCTTGGCGTTTTCGGGATATCGGCAACGAACTCGATTTCGCGCGGGTAGGCGTGCGCAGCGAGCCGGGTCTTGACCAATGCCTGCAGCTCCTCGGCCAGTCCCGGTGTCGGCTCGATACCCGGACGCAGGACGACGAACGCCTTGACCAACTCGGTCCGCTGCGGATCGGGCTTGCCGACCACGGCCACCTCGGCCACGCCCGGATGCTCGATCAGCGCGCTTTCGACGTCGTAGGGGCCGATCCGATATCCGGACGAGGTGATGATATCGTCGCTGCGTCCGACAAAGCTGATCGTGCCGTCGGCGTTCTGCTCGACGGTGTCGCCGGTCAGATGGTAAGCGCCGATCCAGTTCGTCGTCGGCTGCCGCCAGTAGCCCGAAAACCAGAACAGCGACGACCGCTCACGGTCTACCGCGAGAATGCCCGGCGTACCGGCCGGCAACTCCCGGCCATCGTCATCAACCACCGCGAGCATGAAACCCGGCATGGCGAGCCCCGCCGAGCCGGGATGCACCGGATGAGCGAGGCCGTGGTGATTGCACAGCACCATCCCCACCTCGGTTTGCCCGTAGTGATCATGGATCGGACAGTCGAGGGTTTGCGCGAACCACCGGATGACCTCCGGATTGAGCGTCTCGCCGGCGCTGCTCACCACGCGCAGGCGGCCCTTGATCGGCCTGGCCGCCTGTTCGCCGGCAGCAATCAGCAGGCGAAAGGCAGTGGGCGCCCCGGCGAGGTTGGTGACGCCATACTTTCTGATCATGTGATAGGTGCTGTCGGCGGTGAAGGGACCGTCGTAGAGCGTCGTCGCGTGCCCCAGCAGCAGGGGGCCGATGACGGCATAATAGAGGCCGTATGCCCACCCGGCATCGGCAATGTTCCAATAGACGTCATCATCCCGGAGATCGAGTGCCCACCGGGTATAAACCAGGAAGGAAAGCAGCGCTTTCAGCGGGACGAGAACCCCCTTTGCCGGCCCGGTGGTGCCGGACGTAAACATCATCAGGAACGGATCGGCGCCGCGCAACGGAACCGGCTCGAACATCGCTGACTGTCGCTCCAGTTCCGCTGGAAAATCGTCCTCGTCGACCACGACAACCGGCGGACATCCCGCCACGTCCGCCAGCTTGTGCCGGTTCTCCCGGTTGGTGAAAATCAGCCGCGCCTCGCTGGATTCGATGCGATGCTCAATCGCCTTCGGGCCGAACGCCGTGAACAGCGGCTGGTAGACGGCCCCGGCCCGCCACGTTCCGAGCGCGACAACCAGCAGTTCGGGAATCCGGGGCAACAGCCCGGCAACCCGATCGCCCGGTCGGACGCCCCGGGCACGGAGAAAGTTCGCCAGCTGCGCCGAGCGCTCCTTCAGCCGGGCGAAGGTTACGCGTGCTCTCTGAGCGTCCTTGTTCTCCCAGACGAGGGCGACCCGGCCGGGTTGGACATGGCGATCACAACACTCGACGCACGCATTCACTCCGCCCTCAAGACGGCCGGCAAGCTGGGCTTCAATGGCGGCAGCCGAGAAGCCTGCCGAAAAATCCTGGTACCTCGTGGCGGACATAGCTACGCCAGACTCAGACGCCGGCATCCTCCCCTCCCCGTTCTCTTGGTGTCACGGCACGAAAGGTTCCGTCACCCAGGAGA
The DNA here is from genome assembly GCA_036787145.1 of Rhodospirillales bacterium. Lineage (GTDB taxonomy): Bacteria > Pseudomonadota > Alphaproteobacteria > Rhodospirillales > Defluviicoccaceae > Defluviicoccus. The sequence continues at coordinate 3,157 of DAIQPV010000243.1, read as the reverse complement.
CACCATCTCCACGCCGTATTTTTGAGCTGCTCCGCCCCGCGTCGCAATGGGTAATGCGACCACGTCCGGCTCAAGCGAGCACAATCTACAGTGTCGTCCATCACAACAAAATAAATCTATGGGAGGTATAGTCCGACCTTGCGGTTCGGATCGCGCCTCGGCAGCGGCCGGCGCTCCAAACACTTTCCTGCCGATCGGGTCGAGACATGGGCACCTCGGAAATGCGGCTAATGCTTGGATATTCGCACGTCGGCGGACTTACCCTCGCCGGGAGCGACTCTTCATACGAGGCTCCCCCCAAGGTTCTCATCGTCGTCGAAGCGGCTGGCGGCGGGTCCGGCCGCCACGTGATCGAGTTGGCGGAAGGCCTAGTCGCTGCCGGCTGCAGCGTGCATCTGATCTATTCCGAACTGCGAATGGATGCCAATTTCAGGTACGGGCTGGCAGGACTGAAGGGCGTTCGGCTCCTCAGTGTGCCGATGCGGCGCGAGCCGCACTGGAGCGATCTCTCCTGCATGATGCGCATCCGCCGGTATATCCGCACGGCGGGCGGCTTCGACGTCATTCACGCGCATTCGTCGAAGGCGGGCGTCCTGGCGCGGTTGGCCGCCGTCGGCTGCGGGGCCGCAAGAATTTACACCCCACACGCCATGCGCACGATGGACCCGACGCTGAACCCGATCCTGCATCTTTCCTGTCGCATCACCGAGGTTGCACTTGCCCGGATGTGCTCTGATTCGGTCATCGCCGTCTCGTCATCCGAGCGGAATCACATCCTGAGCCAGGGGGTTCCCCCCAAAAAAACGTGCGTTGTCGTAAACGGAGTGCCGCGGCTCCCGGCCGCCGACCGCCAGGCCATTCGCCGCTCCCTGGGGATTGCCGAAAACGACTTCTGCGTCGGGTTTATCGGCCGTCTGGTGGTCCAGAAAGCGCCCGAGCGGTTCATCGACGCCTTCGCTGCGCTGGCGCGGTCCGTGCCAAACGCGCGCGGCGTGATCGTCGGATCCGGTCCCCTGCAAGAGTCGGTTCGTAGGGCGGCCGAGAACGCGGGCATCTTCGACAAGATCGCGTGGATCACCGATCAGGCGGGTCAAGCGGTGCTGCCGGCCTTCGATGTTCTGCTGCTTCCCAGCCTCTACGAGGGAATGCCCTATGTCCTGCTGGAGGCCCTGGCCGCCGGCGTGCCGATCATCGCCACCGACGTGGGCGGTGCCGAAGAGGCCATCGAGGACGGCCTCACCGGCTTTATCCTGCCCCAGAATGCTGCGCAGGACCTGGGGGCCCGTCTGGCCAGGCTGGCGAAGGACGAGGTGCTGCGCCAGAAAATGAAAGCAGCAAGCCTGCGCAAGAGCCTCGATCTTTCTCTGGAGCATATGGTCGGTCAAACGATGGCTGTTTACCGCGATGTGCTGCGCTCGCAGCATCCGGATCGTCCGCGGCTCGCGGTCTCCCTCGATCCCAAGCGTGTCTAGCCGATGCAATCTGAAGCCTGAGCCCCGGCTGCTACCCGCATTGCCGCCGCGCGGCGCGTCGGTATACTGCGCCCCGATTCCGGAACAACGGCAGGACGGGTGGGATGGCGGAGAGCCTTTATGACGTGGTCGGCATCGGCAATGCCATCGTCGATGTGATCGCCGCGGCGGACGATGCGTTTCTGATCCGCCATGAGTTGAACAAGGGGACGATGACGCTGATCGACGCCGCGCAGGCCGAGGCGCTCTACGCCGCCATGGGCCCCGCCGTCGAGGTCTCCGGCGGCTCGGCCGCCAACACCATCGCCGGCATCGCCTCGCTCGGCGGCAGCGCCGCCTTCATCGGCAAGGTCCGCGACGATCAGCTCGGCGCCATTTTCCGCCACGACATCGTCTCGCTCGGCGTCACCTTCGCCGCCGCGCCAGCCAGCAACGGCCTCTCCACCGGCCGCTGCCTGATCATCGTAACGCCGGATGCGCAGCGGACGATGAACACCTTCCTCGGTGTGAGCTCCGAGCTGGGCCCGGAGGACATCGATGTCAGCGTCATCGCCGCCGCTCACACCACCTACCTGGAAGGCTACCTGTGGGACCGGCCGCGAGCCAAGCAGGCGTTCATCAACGCCGCCGGCATCGCGCATGACGCCGGCCGCACCGTCGCGCTGAGTCTCTCCGACCCATTCTGCGTCGACCGCCACCGCGCCGACTTCCTGCAACTGGTCGAGCGCCACGTCGACGTGCTGTTTGCCAACGAGGACGAGATCGTCTCGCTCTATCAGGAGCACGCCTTTGACGCGGCGCTGCAGCGGGTGCGCCACCACTGCCCGATCGCGGTGCTGACCCGTTCGGAGAAGGGCGCTGTGGTGGTGGCAGGGGACGCGGTGCACGTCATCGACGCCGAGCCGGTCGCTCACGTCGTCGATACCACCGGCGCCGGCGATGCCTACGCCGCGGGGTTCCTGTGGGCGCTGGCACGAGGGATACGCCTGGAGACCTGCGCCCGCATCGCTGCGGTGTGCGCGGCCGAGGTGATCAGCCATGTCGGTGCCCGCCCGGAGATCTCGCTCGCCGAATTGGTGCGGCAGAAGCTGGGGTGAGCGATCCGGCACCGTCGGTCCCCGCTCCGCGCACCGTCGCGCCGGCCACGTCGCCCGCCCCATCGTCCCGGCCGGCACGGCTGCGCGCTTGGCGCGAGTCGTTTGCCATTTACCGCGACCGCCGCGTGCTGGCGATGCTGTTCATCGGCTTCTCCAGCGGGCTGCCGTTCGGCGCGCTGGCCGAGCCGCTGTCGGCGTGGCTGACCGGCGCCGGCCTCGACAAGACCGCCATCGGCCTTTTCGCCCTGGTCAGCCTGCCGTATTCTCTGAAATTCCTGTTCGCGCCCTTCGCCGACCGCCTGCCGTTGCCGCTGCTTGAGCGAAGACTCGGCCGCCGCCGCGGCTGGGCGCTGGCAACGCAGGCGGCGCTGATCGCCACCCTGCTTGGCCTCGGCGCCACCCAGCCCGGCATCGATCCCCTTGCCACCGCCGCTCTTGCGTTCGCCGTGGCGCTGGCGTCGGCAACCCAGGACACGGTGGTCGATGCCTACCGGGTGGAATTGCTCGACGACCAGTCGCAGGCGGCGGGTGCTGCGACGGCCACCTTCGGCTGGCGCCTCGGCCAAATGGCGGCTGGCGCCGGCGGCC
>DAIQPV010000242.1:0-5156 GCA_036787145.1 Rhodospirillales bacterium | reverse complement strand
GAGGATGACGCGGCATCGCTGTTCAAGCTGCTCGACGCGCTGGACGACAGCGATGACGTGCAGCGCGTCGCCGCCAACTTCGAGGTCGCCAACGATGTGCTGGAAAGCCTCAGCCGCTGACCTGCCGGCCTGCCGCGCTGCGCCGCGCGGGCGAAAGACGCGGCGGCGATGAGGCTGCTTGGTCTCGATCCTGGCCTGGGGACGACCGGCTGGGGCGTGATCGAGTTCGATCGCGGGCGGCTCGCCTACGTCGCGTGCGGCATCGTGGCCACCGATCCGGCGCGGCCGTTGGCGGCGCGGCTGGTCCAGTTGGCGGATGGCCTGGAGGCAGTGCTGACGGCGCACCGGCCGGACGAGGCGGCGGTCGAGGAAACATTCGTCAACCGCAACGCGGTCTCGACGCTGCGGCTTGGGCAGGCGCGCGGCATCGCCTTGCTGGTGCCGGCCCGCGCCGGTCTTTTTGTGGCGGAGTACCTGCCCAATCTGGTGAAGAAGACGGTCGTGGGAACCGGGCACGCGGCGAAGGAACAGGTGCAGATGATGATCGGCGTCCTGCTGCCCGGCGCGCGACTGGGATCCGCCGATGCGGCGGATGCGCTTGCCGTCGCCATCTGCCATGCGCACCATCGCGGCATGGCAGCGGTCGCCGCGCGTGTTGCCGCGGGGAAACACGCTTGATCGCTAAGCTGACCGGCCGGCTCGATTCCGCGGACGAGGGCCATGCGGTCGTCGACGTCGGCGGCGTCGGCTACCTGGTGTCCTGCTCGGCGCGGACGCTGGCCCGCCTGCAACCGGGCGACACGGTGACGCTGCTGGTGGAGACGCAGGTGCGCGAAGACGGCATCAACCTGTATGGCTTTCTCGACGCAGCCGAGCGGCACTGGTTCCGTCTGCTCATCGGCATTCAGGGGGTCGGCCCGCGCGTGGCTCTGGCCATTCAGAGCGTCGTCGCACCGCCGGACCTGATGCTGGCGGTTGCAGCGGGCGACAAGGCGGTGCTGACGCGCGCCACCGGGGTCGGTGCCAAGCTGGCGGCCCGCATCGCCAGCGAGCTCAAGGACAAGGTGGCGGCCATGCCGGTCTTCGGCGATACACTGCGGGCCGACGCGGTTGCCCCGCAGCGCGGGCCGGCGGCGGACGCCATTTCGGCCCTGATCAACCTCGGCTTCCGGCCGGTCGAGGCGACCGCCGCGGTGGGGTCGGTTGCCGGCCGCCTGGGCGCCGGAGCTGGCGTCGAAGCCTTGATTCGCGGCGGACTGGCTGAGCTTTCCAACAAAGAGCAAAGCCCATGACGCCTGTCGGCGACGAGCCTGCCGGACCCGCCGAAGCCGGGAGAGGCCTGCTCGGCGGCGCGCGCAACGACGGCGACGCGCCGGAAGCGAAGCTGCGGCCCGCCGCTCTCGACGACTTCGTGGGCCAGCGGGCCGCGTGCCGCAACCTCCGCGTTTTCGTCCAGGCGGCGATCGGGCGGAACGAGGCGCTCGACCATGTCCTGCTGCACGGCCCGCCCGGCCTCGGCAAGACCACCCTGGCGCAAATCGTCGCCCACGAACTGGGCGTGGGATTCCGGGCGACGTCGGGACCGGTCATTGCCCGGCCGGGCGATCTCGCAGCCCTTCTCACCAATCTCGAGCCGCGCGACGTGCTGTTCATCGACGAGATTCACCGGCTGGCGCCGGTGGTCGAGGAGATTCTCTATCCCGCCATGGAGGACGGCAAGCTCGACCTGATGATCGGGGAAGGCCCGGCGGCGCGCTCAATCCGCATCGACCTGCCGCCGTTTACCCTGGTGGGCGCGACGACGCGCGCGGGCCTGATCACCACGCCGCTGCGCGAGCGCTTCGGCATTCCGCTGCGCCTAGAGTTCTACGACGTCGAGGATTTGCAGCGCATCGTCCGCCGCGGCGCGGCTTTGCTGGGTCTGACGCTGGCGGAAGACGGAGCGCGTGAAATCGCGGCGCGGGCCCGTGGTACCCCGCGGGTCGCCATCCGGCTCCTGCGTCGGGTCCGGGATTTCGCGGCGGTCGCCGGCGAGGCCTCCGTCGATCGCGAGGTGGCGGACGCGGCGCTGCTGCGGCTCGAGGTCGACCGCGCCGGGCTTGATGCCGCCGACCGCCGCTACCTGCGCTGTATCGCCGAGTACTACGGCGGCGGTCCGGTCGGCGTCGAAACGCTGGCAGCGGCGCTCGCCGAGGAGCGCGACACCATCGAGGACGTCATCGAGCCCTACCTGATCCAGCAGGGCCTGCTGCAGCGGACGTCGCGCGGGCGGGCGCTGGCCGGTCTCGGCTGGCGCCACCTGGGCCTGCCGGAGCCGCCTGTGGCTGCCTCTCCGCAACTCTCCTTGCGAATCGACGATGCCGGTTGATCGCGGCGAAGAGTGCGCCACGGCGGCAGCGCATCGTTTCCGGGTTCGGGTCTACTACGAAGACACGGACGCGGGAGGAGTCGTCTACCACGCCAGCTACCTCAGGTTTGCCGAGCGGGCGCGCACCGAGATGCTCCGCGAGAAAGGCTTCGTGCAGTCGCAGTTGAGCAAGGATCTGGGCATTTTCTTCGTCTTGCGGCATTGTGTGGCCGACTTTGTGGCGCCGGCGCGGCTGGATGACGACCTTCTGGTGGCGACCCGCCTGGTTGACTTGCGCGGCGCCTCGCTCGATCTTGAGCAGATTATCTGGCGCGACCGCTTGGCGTTGGTCCGGTTACGCGTCAAGCTGGCCTGCATGTCGGAGCGCGGCCGGGCGGCCCGCTTCCCCGGCGAAGTGCGCGCCGCACTGGCGGAGCTTTCGGGCAACATCTGGACGGACAATGGAAAATAGCGTGGTTGAGGCGGCAGCGCTGGCAGGGCCCGCGGTGCACGGCCTGTCTCCGTGGAGCCTGTTCTGGAACGCCGACTGGGTGGTGAAGCTGGTCATGCTTCTCCTGCTTGCCGCCTCTATCTGGTGTTGGGCGATTATTTTCGAGAAAAGCGTCACGCTGCGCCGCCTCAATGGGCGTGCAGACCGTTTCGAACAGGCGTTCTGGTCGGGAAGCGCCGTCGATGACCTCTATGACCGCATCGGAGGACAGCCGCCCGATCCGATGTCGGCGGTCTTTGTCGCGGCGATGCGCGAGTGGCGACGAACCACGGCGCGTCACGGCAACGAAGATGCGCCGCCCGACACGCTCGGCGACCGCATCGAGCGCGTGATGCAGCTCACCGCCGGCCGGGAGCTGGAGCGGATCGAGCGCTACATGACCTTCCTGGCGTCCACCGGCTCGACCGCGCCGTTTGTCGGCCTGTTTGGGACCGTCTGGGGGATCATGAACAGCTTCGCCGCGATCGGGGCCACCAAGAACACCAGCCTGGCGGTGGTTGCGCCGGGGATTGCGGAAGCCCTCTTCGCCACGGCGCTGGGGCTGCTGGCGGCGATCCCCGCGGTGCTGGCCTATAACAAGCTGTCGCGCGATCTCGATCGCTACGCCGGGCGTGTGAACGGGTTCGCCGGCGAGTTCCTGGCGATCCTGGCCCGCCAGATCGACGATCGTCGCTGACATGGCTGCGAACCTGGCTCCACGCGGCGCCGATGCCCGGTTTGGCCGGCGGCACAGCCGGCCGATCAGCGACATCAACGTCACGCCGCTTGTCGATGTCATGCTGGTATTGCTGGTTATATTCATGATCACGGCCCCGCTGCTCACGGCGGGCGTGCAGGTCGATCTGCCGAAGACGACGGCTGCCGCGGTGCAGGGGCAGGACGAACCTGTCTCGGTGACGATTGATCGCAAGGGCCGGATCTTCATCCAGGAGACGGAGACCACGCTCGAATCGCTGGCGCCCAGGCTGGCCGAGATCACGCGGAACGATCGCGAAAAGCGGATCTTCGTTCGCGGCGACCGGGGCATCGCCTATGGCCAGGTGATGTCGGTGATCGGCGCGGTTCATGATGCGGGTTTCAACAAGGTGGCGCTGTTGACACAACCGCTCGAAGGGTCGGCGCCTGAAAAGGCGCCTCAGGAAGGCCGTCGCGCTCAACCCTGATCTCTGAGAAGGTTGCGCCGGAAAGAAAGCATGCGTCGTCCGCTCGCTTATTCGGTTGTCCTCCACGGTCTTATCATCGCCATCGTCGCGTTCGGCTTGCCGGCTCTGTCGCCCGCGCCGCCAGTGATCGAGGAGCCGATGGTGGTGGACCTGCTCCCTCTTGCCGACCGCTCCAACCCGCCGCCCACGACCGAGCGGGCGCCAGCGGTGGAGTTGGCCAAGCCTGCTCCGCCGCGGCCGACGCGGGACGAACCCTCGCGACCGGCCGAACCAAAGGTCGCGAGCCGTTCTGAGCCTGCGCCAGCACGGCCGCCAAGGCCGGAATTGCCGCAGCCGGAGCCACCGAAACCGGAACCCAAGGCGGAACCGAAACCCGACAGGCCGGAGCAGAAGCCGCGGCCTCCGCAGCCGCCAAAGCCAGATATCGCGCGTGCCGAGCCGAAACCGGAACCGCCGAAACCAGAGCCGCCCAAACCCGAACCGAAAGCCGCTCGCGCAGAGCGGGAGCCGGAAGCCAAGCCGCAGCCCAAGCCCCGCGAGGCCGCGCCGCAAGCCAAGCCGGACTCCAAAGCGGAGCCAAGGCCCGAGCCGAAGGCGGAGTCGAAGCCCGACAAGCCGGAACCCAAGCCGCAGCCGGCGGCGCCGAAGTCCGAGGTCGCGAAGGGCGAGCCGAAGCCGGAGCCGCCCAAGCCAGCCTCACCGTCGACGTCCGCGCCGCGCAAACCGGAACCTGCGGCCGATGACTTCGCGTCGGTGATGAAAGCCGTGGGCGATCTGAAGCAGAGCGGCAAAGCGTCTGCCAAGCCGTCACCCTCCACGACCGGCAAAGCCGAGAAACCGGGAGACGGCGACCTCAGTGCACAGGTGGCACAGGCGCTTCGCAGCGTTGGGCCCACCGGCAACAAGGAGTCTCTCCCGGTTACGGCCAGCGAAATCGACGCAGTGCGGCGGCAGATCGAGCGCTGCTGGAATCTGCCTGCCGGAGCGAAGGACGCCGGCGATCTGGTGGTATCGATTCGCGTCGAAATGAACCCCGACGGCACGCCTCGCACCGCGGCCGTCGATGGCAACAGTCGGGGTCAAGGCAATCCGCTGTTTCAGGCCACCGCCGACAGCGCCCGCCGTGCCGTCTTGA
>DAIQPV010000241.1:0-5232 GCA_036787145.1 Rhodospirillales bacterium | reverse complement strand
CAAAGTGCCTCGAGCATGACATTCCCGAGGGCCTCTTCCTTCGACGGCATCCACAGGCAATCGATCGCGGACATCAGCTCCTCGACGTCCGCGACAAACTCCGGGATAAACGCAATCCGCTCGCTGGCCGGGGACGATTTGATTCGATCGGCGATCTGGCGGGCATAGTCGGGTTCCTTGCGAAAGACCGGGCCCGCAATGACCAGGCGATGCGGATCCGGCAGCCGCTCGATCGCTTCGATGCCGACGATGTGATTCTTGCGATCGGAGAGGACGCCGACCAGGGCGTGCAGGATTGTGCCGTCCGCGGCGCCAAACCGGCGCCGCCCGGCCGCGCGCCGTTCGGCAGAGGGCCAGTGGAAGCGCTCCGTAACCACCGGGTTGGGACGGACCCACATGCGGTCATCGGCGATCCCCAGACGGCGGAACTGGCTGGCCACCGGCTGGCTGATGGCAATGGCCAGCGCACTGGAGCGCGCCAGCATTCCCGCCATCATCCGGCGCTGGCGCGACTCCTCGATGTTGTTGTTGGCAAACTCTGCGACCAGCGGCCGACCGATGGCGCGGGCCCAGAGCCCCGCGCAGTAAGCCAGGCGACCGGTGCTGATCGTATAGACGAAATCGATACCGCGGCGCTTTTCGCTGAGCAAGTGCAGGCCTGCCCGGTAGAATGACGCCGGAAAGCCCAGGTTTGCCGGCAGCCGTCGTACTGCGATCCCATCCAGCTCGGACCAGCCGGGGACCGTTGACTCTCCGGCCAGCGCAAGCACCCGCACCTCGAGGGGGTGCTGCCTGCGCAAGCGCAGAAAGGTGCGATGCAGGCGCAACTCCGCCCCGCCAAAGTCGGGGGGATAAGCCCCTGGAGTGATGAACGCGATGCGCAGCTTACAGATCTCCTGACGTTCGACACGCGGCACGACCCGCTGGGGCCGGGAGGAAACTTTCGAGAGACCGAAGGAGATGCTCAGCAGGATGCAGCGGCAAAATGGCGTCGCGGCAGCTTCTCTGCAACGACATTTTTGGCCGGCGCTTCTGAAGCGGAGACCTCGCGCCTCCCTTTGGGACGCAAACCCGCGCGAGCTTCGCCGGCCGGGCGGCTGTTGTTATCGTCGGCTGGTCCGGGAGTGTGGTCTAACGTCATCCAATAAGGAGTTGCTTGCAAGGTGGACGCAATGCGCATTCTGGTTCTTGGGGCGAGCGGATATGTTGGCGGACGTCTGCTTGAAAAGCTGCGCCATTCGGAGTGGGCCGTGCCGGTTGCCGCAGTCAGACCGCAGACGGCCGACAAATTCAGAAATGGCGATTTCGATGTGATCCGCTATGAAGCGACGGATTCGTCTTCAATTGCGACTGCGCTCCGTAATGTAGATTGTGTCGTCAATTGTGTTGCAGGGGCTCCGGCGCCGATCGCCGACGGCGCCAGACACCTTTTCGAGGCTGCTGCGGCGACGCGGGTCCGGCGGATCGTGCATATGAGCAGCATGGTCGTTTACGGCGGTGTGACCGGCACAATCGATGAAACCGCGCCGCTGACGTCGGACGGGGATGGGTACGCGCAGGCAAAAGTCGCCGCTGAGAACTGCGCCAGCGCGTATTCCCAACGCGGCGGAAACGTGGTCATCCTTCGCCCCAGCTGCATCTACGGCCCCGGAAGTGAGCAGTGGAGCGGCCGGATCGGGAAATTATTGCGGGCGGGCCGGATCGGAGATCTGGGGAGAAACGGTGACGGATACTGCAATCTGATCTATATAGACGATATGATCGATGCCATTATTCAGGCAATTCGACGCCCGGGTATCGACGGCCAGGCATTCAACGTTTCCAACCCCGACGTTGATACTTGGAATAAGTACTTTATCGAAATGGCGCGCGCGCTGGGGGCGACACCCGTTCAGCGCATATCCGCGAGGAGACTGGAGCTGGAGCGCACGCTTGGTGCCGTGCTGCTGAAGGGGGCCGGCGAACTCTGCCGCCGGCTCCGCCTCGGCTCCCTCGATCTCCCACCGGCGGTTACCCCCTCACTCGCTCGCCTGTGGCGCCAGGAGATCCGGCTGGATCACCGAAAGAGCGGGGAGCTGCTGGCGTTCTCGCTCACTCCCGCCGCCGACGGCATCGCCAGGTCGGCACGTTGGCTGAATGGCTGAGGCCCCGAGCTCACCGCTGGAATGGGTCGGAAGTGCAGCGACCGAATATGGTCGGCAAGGCGCAGCGCGAGGGCGACGATGGTGAGCGTGGGGTTAGCCTGGCTCGATGTCGGAAAGACCGAACTGCTCGCCACGAACAGATTGGCGACGCTGTGGATCCGGCAATCGCTGTTGACGATGCTGGTGGCCTCGGATGAGCCCATCCGCGTGGTGCCGATGTGATGCCCGCCGTAGGCCCCGTCCCGCACCATCAGGTCTTCCAGAGTGTCCGGCTGATAGGCCAGCCGGGCACGGCCCGAGCGGGCGACTTCATCGGCCAGGACGCGGAAGCCCTCGGTGACGGTGCGGACATCGAAGCGGCTGTAGCGCCAGTCAACGCTCAGACGCGGCATACCGAGCGCATCCACCGCGGTGCCCAGGTGCACCCGGCTCTCGAACAAGGGTTCCTGCTCGGCGTGGAAGTCGATGCTGTACTGGCCGGACGGCGGCGGCACGATGATTGACGGAAACTTGCGTTCGGCCAGAAATCGCTTGAGCGCCAGGTGCAGCACGAACCGGCCGGTGGTCACCGGTTCGGTCAGCACGTTGCGCACGTGCGCGAGCCAGGCCGGCCACGAGGTTTTCTCTTCGCCGTGCAACCGCTTGCCGTACTCATAGGGAATCAGGAACTTGGCGAGATAAAGCGCCGACAGGGACCCGGACCCATGCTGCGGGTCGGTGATGCGGGGGTGGTGCAGCCGGGCAATGAAATTGCCGATGCCGAGCTCTCGCTGTGTCTGCTCGAGCAGAGCGATCCGTCGGCGGCAGTAGATGCCGTCCGGGGACATCTGGTAGCCATGGCTCACGGTGGCACCCCGGGCAATAGTCAGGGTGCCCAGCGTGCCGGCGATATGGCACATGTAGTAGCGCCCGACGAGGCCGCTGGCGTTGCCGATGCCCTCCGGCATGACATCGCGCGACGCGAGCAGAAGGCGGACAACCTCCAGCCCGCCCGTCGCCAGCACGAAAAACGACGCTGAGACGAAGAAGCTTCGGCCTGCCAGTGTCTTCATCGTGATGCGATCGACCCGCCCTCCCGTGGCGGACAGGTGAAGTCCGGTGCAGTTTGCGTTCAGCAGCACCCGGATGTTTGCGCTGTCGGCCAGGCGATGGCCATATCGATCGGCGAAGTTCGTCGGACAGCTGAACCGCTCCAGCCTGTCGGTCGTCACCCGCTCGCCGGGGAACCCATCGATCAGGGGCCGCATGCCGTCCGGAAACGCGGCTTTCGCCGAATAAGCGAAGTCGCCCGCTTCGCACAACGCGTTGGCGCGCGGATAGTAGGGCGCAACCGTCTCATAACCGAAAGGCCATCCGCTTTCCGGCATGTACGACCGGTGCTCGAAGTCGATCGGATCGAAAGGAGCGCAGCGTCCGCCCCAGATGGTTGTCGAGCCGCCGAACCGGCGCTCCCGGTAAGTATTGAGCGGGCTATGCAATCTCAGATCGCAAACGTCGCCCTCGTAGAGCGCCTGCGTCGGCTCATCCCGCTTCAGGTCGCCCGACTCGACGAGAATGACCGAGACATCCTGTCGAACGTATTGGAGCGCCAGCGTAATGCCTGCCGCGCCGGCACCGACGATGCAGATGTCCGCGTGCAGGCAGGTCCCCTCATCGATCAGCTGCGCGCTTTCAATCATCTTGCTGTTCTCCGCCTTCCCGGCCAGTGGCGACTGCCCATCGAGATCTCAGGGTGATGACCGGGCCGCGTTACCGGTGGAGGGGCCGGCCGGCGAAGCAGTATTTGCCGTAGATCGCCGAAACGCGGGCACCGAACGTTTCCAGGGAGAATTCCTGCTCGTAGAGCGCCAGGCCCGCGTGCGCCAGCCTCTCGCCAAGGTGCGGATCTCGGCCCAGTCTCGACAGGGCCGCCGCCAGCGCTGCGGGATCCCCCGGCTGAACGAACAGCGCCGTTTTTTCGTTCTCGATCACCTCGGGGATCGCTCCGACAGGGGTGCACACCACCGGAACACCCGTTGTCAGTGCCTCCAGGATGACGAGGGGCAATCCTTCATCGTAGGAGGGCAGGACGAGGGTATCCGACGCAGCAAGAAGCTTGCCGGCTTCCTCCTGGTCCACCCAGCCAGCAAAGGTCACGCGAGAGTTCAGGCCCAGGCGATCGGCCTTCTCGCGGTACAAGTCGATCGGGCCGCCGCCGGCAAGCGTCGCGTGCCAGTCAAGACCAGACATGGGCTCTTGCGCCAGCGCCGCAAGCAGATCGCTGACGCCTTTGCGCTCCATCAGATTGCCCAGGAACAAAATCCGGAAGGGGGGCGAACCGGCGGCGACCTGACGCGGGTGCTGACCGCGCGGCACGCCATTATAGAGAACGACTACCTTGCTGGCGTCGACGCCGATCTCCTTGGTCAGGAAGTCGCGCCACATCCCGCCGAGAACGATACAGCAGTTCGCACTGCGGAAAATTGTGCGGACGAGGCGCTTCATAATGGCGGGAAGGCCGGCGTAATAGGCGATGAGCTTGGTTGCGTGCAGGTGCAGAACAACAGGAAGCCGGATAAGCCGGGCCCAGAGGATCAACAGGCCCTTCCGCCAGAGGCTGCCGTGATCACCCACGTTGAAGTGGGCGAGCGCGGCCTCCTTGCGCCATGCGCCGAGCGACATGCGCGCCAGGGCGGCGCAAACATAGAAAGGGGACAAGATCGCGTGGCCGGGACCCCGAGGGTCGATCGGCACGTAAACCGGCAGGGTCGCGTCGGCGCGGGCCGCCTGCAGCAGATAGTCAGAGACACGGCCCATGCCGCCCCCCGGCTGACCGCCGGGTGCAACCAGAAAGCAGTATCTGGCGCGTACCGATCCTGCATCGGCGACCGGGCCTCTGTCATGCTCCGGCGCGAGCGGTTCGGCTGGTGAGTGTCCGTTCATGAGGCTTCACACTGCGGTATCGATCGTTAGCGCCTCAAAACTTGCGAAGCGGAGGTCGCATCGAGGGGGGTGGGCGAGGAATGCAGCGCTGGCGAACCATCGAGAAGAGCGCGGCGACCGGCAACGGTCTTGGGCGGGCCGGATGTCAAACGCCGCAGCACGCCCC
>DAIQPV010000240.1:3453-5289 GCA_036787145.1 Rhodospirillales bacterium | reverse complement strand
ACCGGCTCGGCGTAGGCGAGCGCCGCCACCATCACGTTGGCGATGGCGAGGATGATGGCGAGCCAGCGCTCCGACTTGAGCAGGCCAAGGACGCGGCCGTAGATTCGCAGGAACTCCATGACGATGCAGCAGGCCAGGGGTTGCGAAGGGCAGATATGGACTCGTAGCAGGTTCAAACCGCTAAGTCTTCTCCCCTTGCGCCGCCCCGGGCTTTACATTCGGTTGCGCGGTCCCTAGCCTCCGCGCCGATGTCACGGCCATTGAGGATAGAATTCGTCGGCGCTCTCTATCATGTGAGCGCGCGTGGGAACGCCGGTCAGGAGATCTTCCTGAAGGATGGCGACCGCCGGCAATTCCTGGAGCTGCTGGGCCGGGAAATCAGCCAGCACCGGTGGATCTGCCACGGATACTGCCTCCTCGAAAAGCAGTACTGCCTGCTGGTTGAAACTCCGGAGGCCAATCTGGGGCGTGGCATCGGCCGCCTGAACGCCATCTACTCGCAGTGGTTCAACCGCCGCCATGGCCGCTCGGGCCATCTGTTCCAGGGCCGTTACAAGTCGATCATCATCGAGAAGGCCGTCTGGCTCGGCGCCGTCGTCAGGGAAATGGCGTGGGAGCCGGTTCGGGCGGGTCTGGTCAAGCGGCCGGGGCAATGGCCGTGGTCGAGCCACCGGGCCATCGGCAAGGACCGGGACGCGCCGCCGTGGCTGACCGTGGACTGGGTGCTGGGCGAGTTCGCCGGGGCGCCGGAGGGAACGCGCAAGGCCTATCGCGACTATGTGGCCGAAGGGAAAGACGCTCCTTCGCCCTGGCAGGACGTGCGCGCGCAGATGTACCTGGGAAGCGAGCCGTTCCTCCGGCACATGGCGGAGCGGATCCGAACCCTGCCTTCCGACCAGGTGCCGCGGGAGATGCTGCATCCGGAGCGGCCGACCCGCGATGCGATCATCGGCGCCGTCGCGAAGGCCGCCGGGGTGCCCGCCGCCTCGGCGCTCGACCGTGCCGTGCGGCAGGATGTCTTCCAGGTCACAGTCTACCTGCTGCGGCGGGCCGCCAACCTGTCGCTAAAGGAGGTCTCGGCGCTGGCGGGTGTTTCCCCGCCCCGGATCTCGCAGATCCAGCGGGCGATCGAAGACGCCGGCGGCCTCGGCTCCGCGTTTCGCTGGGCGCGGTCGCTGGCGACGTATCTGCCGTAGCCGGCCGCGCCCGTTCTCCGTGCGACTCCTCCGCTGATTTTGTGACCTGCCCGCACCCCTTGTTGCCCCTCCGCAACAGGCGCCGGCGATCCACAGGAGGCCGGGGCAAACGGCGATGACAGCCGGCAACGGATCATCTTATCTAGGCACAATGACGGCTTTCGCCTCCGCGCCTGCGAACAGGGCGACGGGAGTGGACGTGAACCTTTGAAGAGATCGCGCAAGGAAACGCCTGATGAACGCCTACCGTAAGCCTGGGGGACCGTCCGCCTCCTACTCGTCGCTGCCGGCCGACGAACGCCGGCCCCTCGCCTTGGAGGGCGACTTCGACGGCATGCTGCGGCCGCAGCCGGATGCTGCCGCGCCGAGCGACCCCGACCGCTATTGCGACATTTTCTGCGGCGGCACCGACTGAGCGCGGCATCGGCGCCGCAGCAGCGGCGCCCGGAAGCCTGTTCAGGTGCCGACAAAGTGCAGGCTCAGGTCCTGCAGTGCGTCATGCCAGCCGGCACTGTAGAACGCGGCGACGTGCGGGGCGGGCAAGCCCTGGTGGGTGACGACGGCCCGGGTGGATCCGTCCTTCAGGTCGTACAGTTCGATCGTGACCTTACTGTCGACCACCGCGTCCGCGGCCTTCTCC
>DAIQPV010000240.1:0-3443 GCA_036787145.1 Rhodospirillales bacterium | reverse complement strand
AAAGACCAGGTGATGCGGCGGAGCCAGCTCCGCGTAGGTGCCGGCGACGGCATTCTCGGCGCCGTTGGCGGCACGGATGCCGAGGCGAAATTCGCCGCCATGGCGGACGTCCATGTCGCAGGCGACCAGCGACGACTTTTCGGTCTTACCCCACCATTGGGTCATGCTTTGGGGGTCGGTCAGCGCCTTGAAAATGTCGGCCGGGCTGGCGGGAATCACGCGGGCGGCCCGGCTGGTCAGCCCCCGCTGAGGCTGCATCGTCTCGTCCATTTCTTTTTCCTCCCTGCGGTTGTGACGGGCATCACCGCGGCGCCGGCCTGCGGCTAACGCCTTCTAGCATACTGCCAGCGCGCGTCCAGGGTGACAAAATTGCTGGGCGGACGGACAGCCGGAGCGGAGCGTCGCACCCTCGGGCGTAGGGTCGAGACGGGAAAGCCCAGGCGGCTCCTCCGAAGCGGTATCGCCCCCCAGCGGTCCGACGGGCCGAAGTCGTGACGTCAGCTCTCGCCGCTAGAATATCCCCTTTTGGGTATGATTTGGCCATCCGTACAACGAGAATGGTCAGCACCGGAGAGAGGTAAGGTCGAGGTATGACGGTCATTTTCAGACCCGATTAATCCTATATGGGTCATTTAGTTAATAAACTTTTGATTCAGTTCCTGAAACGTTCTGCTGGACAGCCGAGGTCAGTCGGGGGAGAGTCGATTCGCTCGCGAATCGCCGGGTCAACACGGCATCTCCCAACAGATGAAGCGACTGCCGCCGAAAGCACGGAGGCGGCGGCGGCCGCAGGGGAAGAACTGATGCGAGGCATTTATCGTGATCATCGCGACCGCCTGCGTGCGTCGCCCGACGTATTTCCCTCAACACTGGCGGATTTCCTTGAAACGGACGTCCGCGACAATCCGACGTGGTGCGAAGAGCTGTTGCATGGCCTTGAGCGCGTGAGCGGCGGCCATCGGTTCGCTGCCTCGGGGACTTTGTATGAGTTGCGGGCCGGCCCCGAGGGTGTCTCGCTGCGCAACGGCGAAGACGACCGGCGCGCCGTGCTGCGGCTTGCCATCGTCGACCTCAAGCGCGCCCTGGCGGCCTGGCGGCGGGCCATCGGCTGACGGAAAAAACGCGGAGGCGGGATTATCCGCACTCCGCGTGCCAGGGCGAGGAAAAAAGCGTCAGGCGCGGCCCACTTTCTCGCCGACCACCGGGGTCTTCACTTCGGCTCCAAGCCACCGGTAAACGAACCCGCCGATCAGCGCGCCGGCGATGGGCGCTACCCAGAACAGCCAGAGCTGCGCCAGTGCCCAGCCGCCCACGAACACCGCCGGACCGGTGCTTCGGGCCGGGTTCACCGACGTGTTGGTGACAGGGATGCTGATCAGGTGGATCAGGGTCAGGGCAAGACCGATCGCAAGCGGCGCGAAGCCGACCGGAGCGCGCCCGTGGGTCGAGCCGAGGATCACCAGCAGAAAGAAGAACGTGAGCAGCACTTCGGCAATCAGCGCCGATGTCATGCTATAGCCGCCGGGGGAATGCGCACCGAAACCGTTGGAGGCGAACCCGCCGGAAAGGTCAAAGCCGGCCTTGCCGCTGGCGATCAGGTAGAGGAAGAAGGCGGCGGCGATACCGCCCAGGACCTGAGCGATGATGTACGGCACGATGTCAGAAGCCGGAAACCGTCCGCCGGCCCACAGGCCGACCGTCACCGCCGGATTGAAATGGGCGCCGGAGATGTGGCCGACGGCGTAGGCCATCGTCAGCACGGTCAGTCCGAATGCCAGCGAAACGCCGGTAAAGCCGATGCCGAGTCCTGGAAAAGCGGCGGCCAGCACGGCACTGCCGCAGCCGCCAAAGACGAGCCAGAAGGTGCCGAGAAACTCGGCACCAAGACGTTGTGACATGGTGTTCAACGGATGAGCTCCCTATCAATCCGAATGCTTGCACGCGGTGCGGCCATCCGATGACGATCATGTTCCCGGATCCAAATCGCCACACGCAACAGTTCATGCAATTGAGAACGCTTCCCCTTCGCCGCTTATACGCGCGGAAACGGCAACCGGTCTACGCGAAATGCTTCGCTTCCGTCAGACGGGGGCGGTGAGGAAGAATGACAGTTACCGGCGCTTATACGGCCAGGTAGGCCCGCGTTACCCTGTCGTCAGCAAGCAGGGTGGCGAGACTTCCTTCGAAGCGGACGCGCCCTTTCTCAATGATCGTCGCCCGGTCGCTGATCGTAGCCGCGAATCGCAGGTTCTGCTCGGCCAGCACGATGGCCAGGCCCTGGCGCTTCATCTCCGAGATCGCGCTGGCCATCCTCTCGACAATGAGGGGCGCAAGACCCTCGGAGGGCTCGTCCAGCATGATCACCCGCGGATTGCCCATCAGCGTGCGGGCGATCGTCACCATCTGCTGCTCGCCGCCGCTGATCTGACCGGCCGGCCGGCGCCGGAGATCCGCCAAATTGGGAAACAGCTCGAACAGTTTCCCGGTGGTCCAGTGTGGCGCCCCCGGCCGCGGCGGTTGCCGGCCCACCTCCAGGTTGTCCTCGACGCTGAGGTCGGTGAAGATCCGGCGGTCTTCCGGTACCCAGCCGAGGCCGCGCCGCACGATCCGGCCGGTGGCCATGCCCGAGATGTCACGCCCGTCAAGAACGATCCGGCCGCCCGACAGCGGTGCCAGGCCGAGGATCGCCCGCAGCGTCGTCGACTTGCCGGCGCCATTGCGGCCGAGCAGGGCCAGCGCCTCGCCCGCCGCCACCTTCAGCGAAACGCCGAACAGGATCTGGGCGCGGCCGTAGAAGCAGTCGAGCGCGTGCACCTCCAGCATCACGACGCACCCAGCATCAGGACGCACCCAGCATCAGGACACTCCCAGCATCACGACACTCCGGGGACCGGCGGCGGGGGTTGGCTTTCGCCGAGATAGATGGCGCGGACGTGCGCGTCGCTGCGCACCTGGCGCGGCGAACCCACCGCGATCAGCCGCCCCCGGTCGAGCACCATGACCCGGCTGGCATGCGCGAAGACCACGTCCATGTCGTGCTCGGTGAACAGGATGCCGATGCGCCGCTCGTGGGCAATTTCGGCGGTAAGCCGCATCAGCTCAATCCGCTCGCCGGGCGCCATCCCGGCCGTCGGCTCGTCCATCAGCAGCAACCTCGGTGAGTTCGCCAGGGCTACGGCCAGTTCGACCCGTTTCAGGTCTCCGTACGCCAGCACGCTGCACAGGCGGTCGGCCTGGGTCGCCATGCCGACCATCTCCAGCAGCGCGTAAGCTTCGTCCAGGTAGAGCCGGCTCGACCACGGCCGCAGCGAGCGCAGCCGCCGGTGGAAGGACAGCAGCGCCGTCTGCACGTTTTCCAGCACCGTCATCGACAGGAAGGTGGCGGTGATCTGGAACGTCCGTCCGACCCCCAGGCGCCAGATGGCCCGCGGCGGCAGTCCGGC
>DAIQPV010000239.1:0-5290 GCA_036787145.1 Rhodospirillales bacterium | reverse complement strand
ACATGCCCTTCGCCGCACTTCATGTTGTAGACGATCATGAAAGCACTCAACGCCAGAACGGTTTCTATTAACAGACCACGGGCTTACCGTGGCAGCTCGGAGTAGCCCATCAGGAATTGGTCCACGGAACGGGCGCATTGGCGGCCTTCGCGGATCGCCCAGACCACCAGGGACTGGCCCCGCCGCATGTCACCGGCACTGAAGACCTTTTCGTTGCTGGTCTGATAGGCGCCCTGCTCGGCCTCGGTGTCGGCCCTGACGTTGCCGCGGCCATCCAGTTCGACGCCGGATTCTGTCAACAACGCATCATGCATAGGATGCACGAACCCCATCGCCAGCAGCACGAGATCGGCGTCGACAGTAAACGCGCTCCCTTCAACCTCCTGAAGCTTCAGACCGCCGCTTTCTCCTGGCACCCACTCAACGCGTACCAGCTCCAGCGCCTGCACTCGCCCGTTTCCGAGCGCCCGGCGGGTCGAGACGGCCCAGTCCCGCTCGCAGCCCTCTTCATGCGAGGTCGACGTGCGCATCTTGAGCGGCCACAGCGGCCAGGTCATCGCCTTATCTTCCTTCTCCGGCGGCCGCGACAAAATCTCAAGCTGCGTGACCGAGGCGGCGCCATGGCGGATCGAGGTGCCGACACAGTCCGAGCCGGTATCCCCACCTCCGATCACGACGACATGCTTGCCGGTGGCGAGGATAGCCTGCTCTTCGGCAACTTCGCGGCCGGCAACCCGAGTGTTCTGCTGGACCAGGAAGTCCATGGCGAAATGGATGCCGTCAAGCTCACGGCCCGGCACGGGCAAATCGCGCGGTGACTCGGCGCCGCCCGCCAGCACCACCGCGTCATAGTCCTCCAGCAGGCGCTTCACCGGCACATTGCGGCCGACGTGACTGTTTGGCCGGAACTCGACGCCTTCCGCCTGCATCTGTGCCATGCGCCTGTCGATCAGATGCTTTTCCATCTTGAAGTCGGGAATGCCGTAGCGCAGCAGCCCGCCGATCCGATCGCGCTTCTCATACACGACAACCGCGTGACCGGCGCGCGCCAACTGCTGGGCGCACGCCATTCCCGCCGGTCCGGAACCAACAACTGCCACACGCTTGCCGGTTCGATGAGCGGGAATCTGCGGGCGAACCCAGCCCTCTTCCCAGCCCTTATCGATAATGGAGCACTCGATTGATTTTATCGTCACCGGCTGGTCGATGATATTCAGCGTGCAGGCCGCTTCGCAGGGAGCGGGGCAAACGCGGCCGGTGAACTCCGGAAAATTGTTGGTCGAGTGCAGGACGTCGAGCGCTTCCCGCCACTCGCCGCGAAACACAAGGTCATTCCAGTCCGGAATGATGTTGTTCACCGGGCAGCCGGTATGACAGAAGGGAATGCCGCAATCCATGCAGCGCGCGCCCTGCCGCGAAAGTTCGTTCTCCGGCAGAGGCAGCACAAACTCCCGCCAATGCCGGATGCGGGCCCCAATTGGTTCATAAGGCCGGTCGTGCCTTGCGAACTCCTTGAATCCGGTTGGTTTTCCCATCGATCCTTACATCCCCACCGCGACGCTGACGCCCTTGCGTTCGGTCGGCCGAAAACGCGCCTGCATCTGTTCCAATGCCCTCCGATAATCCACCGGCATCACTTTGACGAAACGGCGCACGCTGTCGCTCCAGCTCTCCAGGATCTCGGCGGCACGCAGGCTGCCGGTCAGGCAGTGGTGCTTTTCGATCAGCGAATGCAGCCTTTGCGCGTCGTGCCGGCTCATGTCGCGCATCAACTCAACGCGACCATGTGTCCCCAGATCGCCGCCCTGATGATACAACTGCTCAAGGTGCTCGTCCTCGTCGGCGATCGGCTCCAGCGCGACCATGGTGAGGTTGCAACGCTTCTCGAAGGTGCCGTCCTCGTCAAGAACATAGGCGATCCCGCCACTCATGCCGGCGGCGAAGTTGCGTCCGGTGGTGCCGAGCACGACGACGCAGCCGCCCGTCATGTATTCGCAACCATGGTCGCCGACACCTTCGACCACTGAAAATACGCCAGAGTTGCGCACGGCGAACCGCTCGCCGGCCACACCGCGGAAGAACGCTTCGCCCTCGGTGGCGCCGTACAGGACCGTGTTCCCCACGATGATATTCTCGCGTGGGTTGAATGTGCTCTTCTTCGATGGATAGACGATCAGCCGGCCGCCGGACAATCCTTTTCCAGCATAGTCGTTGGCGTCGCCTTCCAACTCCATGGTGATGCCGCGGGGGAGAAACGCCCCGAAGCTCTGCCCGGCCGTGCCCTCACAGGCAATGTGGATGGTGTCGTCCGGCAGTCCCTGATGGCCATAGCGTTTGGCCACTTCTCCCGACAGCATGGCCCCGACGATCCGGTTGGTATTGCGCACTTTCGTCTGGATGCGCACCGGCTGCCGGCGGTCCAGCGCCTCGGCGGCCTGCTCGATCAGCCAGCGGTCGAGCACCTGCTCCAGCCCGTGATCCTGTTTCTCGCAATTGAACCGGGCCACTTCGGCACCGACCTCCGGCTGATGGAAGATGCGCCCGAAGTCGAGACCTCTTGCTTTCCAATGGTCGATGGCGGCGCGCGTTTCCAACCGGTCGGACCGGCCGATCATCTCGTCCAGCGTCCGAAAGCCCATCTCCGCCATGATCTCGCGGACTTCCTCGGCGACGAAGCACATGAAATTGACCACGTGCTCGGGCTGGCCGGTAAACCGCTTGCGCAGCTCGGGGTCTTGGGTAGCGACGCCGACCGGGCAGGTGTTCAGGTGGCACTTCCGCATCATGATACAGCCGGCGGTAATGAGCGCGGCCGTGGCGAAACCGAACTCGTCGGCCCCGAGCAGGGCTCCGACGACAACGTCACGGCCGGTGCGAAGCCCGCCATCAACCTGCACCGCAATCCGGCCACGAAGGTTGTTCAGCACGAGCGTCTGGTGCGTTTCGGCGAGGCCGACCTCCCATGGCAGGCCGGCATGATGGATGGAAGTCACCGGGCTCGCACCAGTGCCGCCCTCGAAACCCGAGATGGTGACGTGATCCGCGTGCGCCTTGGAGACGCCGGCGGCGATGGTACCGACCCCCACTTCGGAGACCAGCTTGACACTCACACGTGAGGTTGGGTTGACGTTCTTCAAATCGAAGATGAGCTGCGCCAAGTCCTCGATGGAGTAGATGTCGTGATGCGGCGGTGGGGAGATCAGACCCACGCCCGGCGTGGAATGGCGGACGCGCGCGATCCATTCGTCCACTTTATGACCCGGGAGCTGCCCGCCCTCACCAGGTTTCGCACCCTGGGCGATCTTTATCTGCAGGTCGTCGGCATTGACCAGATATTCGGTGGTCACGCCAAAGCGGCCGGACGCGACCTGCTTGATGGCTGAACGCATCGAGTCGCCGTTCGGCAGGGGCTGAAACCGCGAACTTTCCTCGCCCCCTTCGCCCGTGTTCGACTTGCCGCCGAGACGGTTCATCGCGATCGCAAGGGTGGTGTGGGCTTCCCAGGAGATTGAGCCGAACGACATCGCTCCCGTGGCAAACCGCCTGACGATCTCTGAGGCTGGCTGAACTTCGTCCAGCGGGACCGGATGGTCGGCCTTCTTCAACTCAAACAAGCCGCGCAGGTTTTTCAGCTTTTTCGTCTGGTCGTTGATCTTGGCGCTGTAGGCCTTGAACTTCTTGAAGTCCCCCGAGCGCGTCGCATGTTGCAGAAGGGCGACCGTTTCCGGCGTCCAGGTATGCTCCTCGCCACGAAGGCGGAACTGGATCTCGCCACCGACATCCAGCGCGTTCTTCAGCACTGGCGCTTCGCCGTACGCCAGCCGATGCCGGCGCATCGTCTCACCCGAGATCTCCGGCAAGCCAACTCCCTCCACCGGCGTCCGGGTCCCGGTGAAATACGTTTCGACAAACGCCTTCGACAGGCCGATCGCATCGAAAATCTGGGCGCCGCAGTAAGACTGGTAAGTCGAGATCCCCATCTTCGACATGACTTTGAGGATGCCCTTGGAGACCGCCTTGATGTAGCGCTTGTGCACTTCCGTTTCGGTGGATTCCGTCGGCAGTTCGCTCAGTAGGTTCGAGAGGGTATCGAAGGCGAGGTAGGGGTTGATCGCCTCGGCGCCATACCCGGCCAACAGGCAGAAATCGTGCACCTGCCGCGCCTCGCCGGTCTCGACGACGATACCGACCGAGGTCCGCAAACCCTCGCGGATCAGGTAATGGTGGACGCCTGCGGTGGCCAGCAATGCCGGGATGGCAACGCGGTCGGCCCCGATGCCGCGGTCGGACAGGATGACGATGTTGTAACCCTCGTGCACTACCCTGCTGGCCCGGGCGAACAGTTTTGCAAGAGCGATGTCCATGCCCTCGGCGCCATCGGCGGCGGAATAGGTGATGTCGAGGGTGTAGGTGCGGAACGCATTGTCGACGTGGTTCTCGATGCGCCGGATCCGCTCCAGGTCGATGTTCGACAGGATCGGCGTGCGCACCTCGAGCCGCTTGTGGCCAGGCGCCCCCTCCGGCTCCAGCAGGTTGGGGCGCGGACCGATCAGCGAGACCAGCGACATCACCAGTTCCTCGCGGATCGGATCGATCGGCGGGTTGGTGACCTGGGCGAAGCACTGCTTGAAGTAGTCGTAGAGCATCTTCGGCCGGTCGGAAAGCACCGCCAGCGGAATGTCACGGCCCATCGAACCGACCGGATCCTCACCGGTCAGCCCCATCGGCTGCAGAAAGAAGCGCAGGTCTTCCTGCGTATAGCCAAACGCCTGCTGGCGATCGAGCAGCGTCTGAGGGTCGGGCGTCATCGGCCCGACCTCCGGCGGCAGTTTCTCGACGCGGATCTGCGTCGCGTCCAGCCACTGCTGATAGGGCTTGGCCGCCGTAAGCTGCTCCTTCAGTTCGGCATCATCGATGATGCGGCCCTCTTCCAGATCGATCAGGAACATCTTGCCTGGCTGCAGCCGCCACTTCTTGACGATCTTTTCCTCAGGGATCGGCAAGACGCCGGACTCCGAGGACATCACGCACAGGTCGTCATCTGTAATGATATAGCGAGCCGGGCGCAGCCCGTTACGATCCAGGGTGGCGCCAATCATCCGCCCGTCGGTGAAGGCCACCGCGGCAGGGCCATCCCACGGCTCCATCAGGGCGGCGTGGTACTCGTAGAAGGAACGCCGCCGCTCATCCATCAGCGGGTTATCGTCCCAGGCCTCCGGGATCATCATCATCATTGCGTGCGGCAGCGAATACCCGCCCGCCAGCAGCAGCTCCAGCGCATTGTCGAAGG
>DAIQPV010000238.1:0-5312 GCA_036787145.1 Rhodospirillales bacterium | reverse complement strand
GGTTTCTCGGCGGTGGCGCCCGCCTTGCCGGCTACATTCGCAACGATTCACCGCGCGACATGATCCGGCTTTCGGTGGCCTCGCTGTCGGCACCGCAGCAGCACCTGCTGATCTTTCCTGAGGGGACGCGAACGGTGGGCAGCGAACTCACCGCGTTCAAGAATGGGCTGGGGCTCATCGCGCGGCGCGCGGCGGTTCCGGTCCAGACCGTTTTCATCGAGACGAACACGCGGTTCCTCGGCAAAGGCTGGCCACTCTTCAAGAAGCCCGATTTTCCGCTGGTTTACCGCATCACCCTCGGCGAGCGTCGCCCGGCCGGCGAGGACGTTCGGACGTTCGTGGCTGACCTTCAGGGCTATTTCCGGCAACATTGCCGGTCCACTGGCGCCGCTACGCAAGAGCCCCGCGGTGACTGAGCCGTCGTCTTCGCATCTTGTGCTGATCCCGAGCTACAACACCGGCGACGTCCTGTTCGAGACGGTGCGTGACGCGAGACGCGTCTGGGCGCCGGTGTGGGTCGTCATTGACGGCAGCACCGATGGCACCGGCACGCAGTTGGGCGCCCTGCATCGGCATGATCCGCATCTTCGTGTCCTGCAGCTTGCGCGCAACGGGGGCAAGGGAGCAGCCGTCAGCGCTGGCCTGCGTGAGGCGGGTGCTGTCGGGTTCAGTCATGTCCTCGTCATGGATGCCGACGGCCAGCATCCGGCGCAGGCGATACCCCTGCTGATGGCACGCTCGATGGCGCAGCCCGAAGCCCTCGTCCTGGGCGTGCCGATCTTCGATGCGAGTGCGCCCGCCCTGCGTGTCAGGGGGCGGAAAATTTCGAACTGGTGGGCCAATCTGGAGACACTGTGGGCCGGCATCGGCGACTCTCTGTTTGGCTTTCGGGTCTACCCGACCGGCGCGCTGCGGGCGGTGATGGACGGCAATCCGTGGATGCAGGGCTTCGACTTCGATCCGGAAGCGGCCGTGCGGCTTGCTTGGACGAGGGTACCGCTGATCAACGTGCCCGTCCCGGTCCGCTATCTCAGCCAGGAAGAAGGGGGAGTCTCGCATTTTCGCTACGGGCGCGATAACGCACTGCTGACCTGGATGCACGTTCGCCTGATGTCGGGCTTCCTGAGGCGGCTGCCTGTCCTCGCCTGGCGCCGGGCCTGGCGCCGGCTCAGGCCATCGCACCATTGATCGAGATGATCTGTCCCGAAATGTAGCCGGCCCGTTCTGAAGCAAGAAAGGCGACCAGATCAGCAACCTCCTCCGGCGTTCCCGCGCGCTTCATCGGCACCAGGCGCTTGATCGCCTCGTCGTCGAAGGCACGTGACGCGGCCGGGGATTGGATGATGCCAGGCGCTACGGTATTCACGGTCACTCCGCGGCTGGCGAGTTCCAGGGCGAGAGAGCGGGTCGCACCATGCAGGCCGGCCTTGGCCGCCGCATAATTCACCTGACCGCGGTTGCCGAGGATTGCAGAGACCGAGGACAGATTGATGATGCGTCCCCACCGCGTCGCCAGCATCGGCAGGAGCAGCGGCTGGGTGACGTTGAAGAAGCCGTTGAGGGTCACATCGCAGACCCGCGACCATTGCCGCAGGCTCATGCCCGGCATCACTGCATCGTCGTGAATGCCGGCGTTGTTCACCAGGATTTGGATCGGGCCAGTCGCCAGCAGCACTTCGAGGGCTTGTCGCGACTCCCCGGCCTGGGTGATGTCGAAGGAGACGACGGACGCTGAACCACCGGCCGCGGCGATTTCCCCGGCTACCGCCTGCGCTGCAGCGACGTGTGTCAGCGCATGCACGTGGACGTGATTGCCGGCGGCCGCGAGACATCGGCAGATTGCACTGCCGATCGCGCCGCTGCCGCCGGTGACGAGCGCCCGTCTCAACGGGCTGGTCCTTCAAGAACGACCGCCGCGCGACCGGACAGGATAGTCGCGCCGGCGCAGCTCATGACAAAGTCGTAGATGACGCCCGTTCCCTCGGCGCATCGCCGGACGGCATCGATGACGAGCGGGGAAGGCAGGGTGTCGAGGCGCTGCACGCCGAGCTGCACGTTCCGCACGCTGGCGAGATAGCCGGGGCGCCCTGCCCCTGACGGTGTCGGCGCCGTGAGGCTGCCATGGATGGCCATTGCCTGCGCAGCGTACTCGATGCCGGCCGAGGCCGGGAGACAGCCATTACGGGCGAGCGGGTGACCTTCTCGCCGGTTGCTTTCCGCCGTGCAGCGGATCGCGTCTCCGTCCCAGGAAACAACCGCGTCGAGAAGGCACATGTCGCCGGCGTGCGGGATTAGGCGGGCCAACTCGTCCCTGCCCATCTCACCGTCCGCCCAGGTGATCTGGGAAGACCCTGACACCGAGCCGGCCTGTGCCGGTATGTTCGAGAACCACGTGCGTCTCCAGGCCCCGGGCGAGCGCCACGAGTACCGGCAGGATCCGGGCGGCCGGCGTGCCCCGCCGGAGTGCGTCGAGGCCTGCATCTTCGAGGCGGGACACATCTCGCGCCTCCGGTAGAAAATCGATGTCGAGCGCCGCGAACGTGCGGTCGTCGGCTTGGACGTCGAGGATCAGGGCGGCGGCAAAGGGCGCACCGATCGGGCGCAGGGCGCTGAGCGGTTCGAGAAGTGGCAGGTCGTGGATAACGAGGCCGACCTTGCATCCCTCCACCGTCGCCCGCACGGCCGCCTCGAGGAGACCTGCACTGGCGGTGGCATCGTACGCCGAAAGGCTGATCGACGGCTGATGCGATCTCGTGGCGATGCTCCAGTAGCCAGCCGGCGCGTTGTAGACCGAGTTCTGAAAGCGGGTCGGCGAGACCTCGCGCTCCGGAGACGCCAAAGTCTCGAGAATGGCGTCGATCGTCGCCGGGTCGCCTGTTGCCGTCGCGAAGACCATGGTGAGCACACGGACGTCGCAGGCTGCCTGGTTCGCTGCCTCTACCCCTGCAGCGAGGGCCAGCCTGACCGAAGGGATGGCCCGGCGGCGCTCGGCGGGGGGCAAGAGATCGCCGGCGGGCACGCTGATTTCAGTCGCCTCATAGCCGCTGCAGCCCGCAAGGATGTGCCGTCCGTCGTGCCAGCCGGCCAGTCCCGGCGCGCGCAGGCCCACCCCCGCGACGAAGACGCGCATCATCCACGGCATCCGAGGATGAGGCTGCAGTTGCTGCCGCCAAAGCCGAACGAATTGCTGAGGACCGTGCGCAGCGGCGCATCCCGAGGAGCGGTCACATAGTTACAGGCGAAGGCAGGATCGACGGACGTGGTGTGGATGCTGCCGGGGATCAGGCCGTGGCGAAGGGTCAGGATCGAAATGACGGCCTCGCTGATACCCGCCGATCCCAGCAGGTGCCCGATCAGGCCTTTGGTTGAACTGCAGGGAGTGCGTCGGCCGAACAGGCCGCTGATCGCACGATCTTCGGCGGCATCGCCGATGCGGGTGCCCGTGCCGTGGGCGTTGACGTAATCGATGTCACCCGCATCCAGTCCCGCCGACGCCAGCGCCCGCTCCATGGCGAGGCGGGCGCCGATCCCTGAAGGATTAGGCGCCGACATGTGGTAGGCCTCGCTGCTCTCGCCGATCCCGAGCAGCAGGACGTCGCCATCCTGCGGCGTTGCTTCCGGCTTTTCCAACAGGGCAAATCCCGCACCCTCGCCGATGGAGATGCCGTTGCGGTGGGTATCAAACGGCCGGCATGGTGAGGGTGACAGCACCTCGAGTGAGTGAAAGCCGTAGAGCGTCGTCAAACAGAGAGAGTCGGCGCCGCCGACGATTGCGGCATCGCACACGCCCGCAGCGATCATCCGGGCACCGCAGCCGATCGCGTTAGCCGTCGTCGCACACGCCGCGGAGACCGCCAGCATTGGGCCGTCGAGATTGAGATAGGAGGCGACGAAACTGGCGATCGAGAATGTATCGTGCGTCCCGGCGAAGTCGAAGGGGCGGCGGAATGCGCCGGTCTGCGGGTCGCGGTCACGGTACGCTTGCTCCGAGACGTGGATGCCGGATGTGGACGTGCCGACGACCAGCCCGATGCGCCTCGATCCGTATGTCCCAACCGCCCTTGCCACGGCAGTCCCAAACCCGTCCTGGTCGAGTGCCATGCGCGCGATGCGATTGTTCCGGCAGTCGTAGGCGGCAAACTCGGGCGGCAGGCTCGCGTCGCCGACGCCCGCAACTTCGCCAGTCCAGGTCGGCAGTGCTGCAGTCTCGAACCGGCATGGGCGAAGACCGGTCGCGCCCTCGCGCAAGGAAGACAACAAGGGGCTGAGACCGGCTCCGACGCTGCTCACGACAGCAACGCCCGAGACAGCAAGCGGCGAAAAGTGCGCTCTACTCATTGACCTTGCGAAAATCGGTGATCGGTCGCGGCGCGGCGACTATAGCAGCCTCACTGTTGAAAAGAAGGGCTCGCCTTGCCCCATTCGCGGGGAAGCGGTGGCGGCAACGGGCGATCGGCACTCCGGATGGTGCATGAGACAGCAATCGCCAGGCGGCCTCAGCGAAGATGACAAGGACGCCCGAACCCCTATAATGGCCCCTGCCCGAGGGGCATTCCCGACAGAAGACCTGAGCCGTCCAAAGGTTAAAAAGATGTCCGATACAGATGATCGGCAAGAACAAGCAAAACTCGCCCAATTGATCGTTAGCACACTCTCTCTCAATCTGCGACCCTCCGATATCGACGTGGACGCTCCCTTGTTCGGGGAGGGACTGGGACTCGATTCAATCGATATCCTCGAGATTTCACTGGCCGTTTCGCAAACCTACGGGGTGAAGCTCCGTTCGGACGACGAACGCAATGTCTCGATTTTCAGCTCGCTGCGCGCGCTCAACACGCACATCCAGCAACATCGCGTCCGCTGAGGCCGTCGCGAGGGGGTTTGTTCGGACTTAGGCGCGAATGGAGCAGCTTCCCTTCCTGAGGCATGAGAGCCTGGATGCGGTGCTGGCCTACCGGGGCGGCCGGCCGGTAACCGTGGGAAGATTTCTGGCTGACAGCGCCGCCCTCGCCACCGCTCTGCCGCCGTGCTCGGCGGTCGTCAACACCTGCGCCGACCGCTACCTGTTCGCCGTCGGACTGGCTGCGGCGCTCCTTCGCCGCCGGACGACACTCCTCCTGCCGGCGCGCGTTACGGGACACTGGGAGGAGATCGCGCAGCGCTATCCCGGGCACTGCGAGATTTCCGATGCCGGGATCGATGCCGGGATCGATGGCACGCCCATGCAGCAGGTCCTGGCGGGGGGACCCGAACGGGTAGCGACGTTAACCCTCCAGGACTTCGCCTTTCCCGGCGATCAGGCTGCGGTCATC